>VSOK01000054.1 GCA_009774765.1 Bacteroidales bacterium | reverse complement strand
CAAGTGGCCTTAACTCAAAACTCCCACAAACCACTTTTGTCATGATCACCAACCAAAAATGTCAATTATACCCCTTTGTGTCCAGATTTAAAACTTATACGACTATGGCATTGATTTTATGTAAAGAATGCGGAAAAGAAATATCTGATTCCGCAGCAAATTGCCCTCATTGTGGCGCACCTGTAGTAAAGGATGTATTCTGCAAGAAATGCGGTGCTAAGATTCCTGAAAATGTAGAGTTCTGCCCTAATTGCGGAGACCAGTCCAAAAGTGTTGCAAAAGCTCTCATTCCGGCAAAGAAAGACAGGATGGTAGCGGCATTGCTCGCTTTGTTCCTTGGCTCTCTTGGAATACATTATTTCTATCTCGGTAAATCTACAGCAGGTATACTGACAATCGTCATTTCATTCTGCTCTTGCGGTATATGGGGAATTGTGATGTTTGTACAGGCGATCCTTATGCTTATGATGTCCGACAGCGACTTTGAGGCGAAATATGTAAATACAGAGAAATCGTTCCCGCTGTTTTAATGCACGGGATGCCGACTGTAATTTTTATGCCGCCCTGTGCAATCACGCAGGGCGACAGTTTTTTAATCTGATAGTATATGTATTGCAAAAAATGCGGTGCGGAGCTTCTTGAGGGTGCAAGATTCTGTACCAGATGCGGCTTCGACCAGCTGTATTCTTCAACAGCACCGTCCCATGTCACACCTCCAAGACGACCGGACAATTATATGTGGCTTTCTGTCCTTGTTACAATCTTGTGCTGTATGCCGCTGGGTATAGTCGGTCTTCTGTATTCTTCAAAAGTTGACTCAAGCTGGTATGCCGGTGATGTCGAGTCCGCAAGGGCGTATTCTTCCAAGGCAAAATCCTGGTCGTTGTGGGGAATTGTCCTGATGGTGTTGTTCTGGGTTCTTTATATCGGTATATTTGTCTGTGCCTTAGGGTGGGAAACAGGTGTGTTTACAGACTTGTTTACGGACATCTTTCCGGAAAACTATACCTGCAGCCTTGTCCGGTAAGGCGAGGATTGCGCTTTTGTCAATGTCTGTACTGCTGCTTGCCGCGGCGGTACTGTATGTTTATGTAATATTTGATCCGGAGGATTCCGTGTTTTTCCCTAAATGTATATTTTATACGCTCACTGGGCTCAAATGTCCTGGATGTGGAACACAAAGGGCTTTGCATCAGCTTCTTAACGGAAATTTTATAGGTGCGTTGCGTTATAATGCCCTTGCCGTGGTGGCAATGCCTTATATACTCCTCGGGATCTTTCTTTTATTCTCAGGCCATAATCATATAACTGATTTCCTGCGTAGGCATCTGTATGAAGGCAGGGCCGTCTATGTGGCTTTTGCCGTTATTGTCCTGTTCTTCGTCATCAGAAATATCTTACCGGGTCTTTAATTCCTGTTTTAAAGCACATATAAACGCTCTGGTCTCGGCATAGTCGAAATTTATTTCGCCTCTGCTCTAGACTTTGACTATATTTGTCCACTTCGTGTCCATATATACGTCTTGGTCTCGGCATAGACCAAATTTATTTGGGCTATGCTCTCGACTTTGACTATATTTGCAGCCGTTTTGAATTATACCAGGTGAATGCTGCCAATGTCAGATTTTGAGTGAAATGAAATCTTCAGATAGAAAATATGGCGGTTCCGGTGACGGAACCGCTTTCATAATACTTTTTTCGATAGGATTTGCCCACCTTCTCAATGATATGATACAGTCCGTGATTCCGGCGATGTATCCTCTTCTGAAGGAGAGCTACGGCTTTACTCTCGGGCAGATAGGCCTGATAACATTTGTGATACAGATGACCTCGTCTGTATTCCAGCCTTTTGTTGGTCTGTATGCGGACAGGCATCCGAGGCCTTATTCTCTGGCCGTGGGTATGATGTTTACGTTTTCAGGGCTTCTTGTCCTTGCATTTGCCAGGACTTTCGGGCTTATTCTGATTGCAGTAGGAATAATAGGGTGCGGTTCAGCTGTATTCCATCCTGAAGCTTCACGTGTGGCCCAGATGGCTTCAGGCGGCAGAAAGAGCCTTGCCCAGTCTATATTTCAGGTAGGAGGGAACGGTGGAAGTGCCGCGGGACCGCTGTTGGCAGCTCTGGTGGTGATACCTTATGGGCAGGAATCTGTAGCGTGGTTTTCCGTGGTGGCTTTTGTCGCCTTGATAATTCTGCTTGGGATAGGCCGGTGGTATGGCGGAAGAATTGCTTCCGGATGCGGTGCAGTCCCCGGTGCAGTGGTCTCAGGAGCGGTCTATCCGGCCAGGACGGTGCGCTTTGCGATGTCGATACTTGTCATAATGATATTTTCGAAGTATTTTTTCATTTCATGTATGACAAGCTATTTTACGTTTTTCCTGATAGACAAATTTGATTTGAGCGTTCAGCAGTCCCAGGTGTGTCTTTTTGCATTTCTGGGGGCTTTGGCGGCAGGAACGCTGGCCGGAGGTTTCTTCGGAGACCGGTATGGACGTAAATATGTGATATTGTTTTCAATTCTGGGGGCGGCTCCTTTTACTCTGTGCCTTCCGTATCTCAATCTTTTCTGGACTGTCGTATTTTCTGTCATTATAGGACTGGTGATAGCCTCCGCTTTTTCTGCTATTCTTGTCTATGCTACCGATCTTATGCCTGACAAGGTCGGGATGGTGGCAGGAGTGTTTTTCGGGCTTATGTTCGGGCTCGGAGGTATCGGCTCCGCCTTTTTCGGATGGCTTGCAGACAGGACCAGCATAGAGTTCATTTTCCGTGTGAGCACTGTTCTCCCGCTGTTCGGCATCATCGCTTCCTGGCTTCCTGATATCAGACCGGCAAAAGGCGGAAAGTCCGTGTGAAATGGCTATCTTTGCAGCCCTTGTTGGATATAATTAAATTTTGAACAAATGAAACGTATTGTATTTCTTGATTATGTGCGTGTGTTTGCCTGCTTCCTTGTGATGCTTGTGCACGCAAGTGAAAATTTCTATGGAGCTCCCGGTTCTACGGATATGGCAGGTCCGCAGTCTTTGCTCGCGAATGAGACAGACCGTCTTTGGGTCAGCCTTTATGACGGATTTTCAAGAATGTCAGTACCTTTATTCATAATCGTGTCTGCATTTCTGCTTGTACCTATGAAGGAGGAACAGACAACTATGCAGTTTTACAGCAAAAGGTTTAAGCGTATACTTCCTCCTATGTTCTTCTTTATGGTACTGTATAGCGTCCTGCCGCTGCTTTGGGGACAGATTGATGTTGCGACGTCAGTTAATGACTTGTCAAGGATACTGCTCAATTTCCCTACTCTGGCCGGCCATCTGTGGTTTATGTATCCTCTTATCGGACTTTATCTTTTCATTCCGATGATTTCTCCGTGGCTCAGGAAAGCCTCGGCAAAGGAGGAGCGTTTCTTTATACTTCTGTTTCTTGTTTCCACCTGCATACCTTATCTTAACAGATGGTGCGGGGAAGTATGGGGGCAATGCTTCTGGAATGAATATCATCTGCTCTGGTATTTTTCCGGCTATCTTGGCTATATAGTGCTTGCCCATTATATCCGTGTGCATCTTGACTGGAGCAGAGCCAGGCGTATGGCCGTCGGTACCGTATCAATGCTTGTCGGAGCCGCTCTGACCATATATTCTTTCTATGTGCAGGCTGTGCCTGGAATTATCCATACTACTCCTGTACTTGAGATCGGCTGGGCGTTCTGCACTATAAACTGCGTACTGCTCACAGCCGGTACATTCCTTATGTTCACCTGCATAAATGCGGAGAAGTCGCCACGTATCATTGAGGATATGTCAAAGCTGAGCTACGGAATGTATCTGATGCACATCTTCTGGCTCGGGTTATGGGTGACCGTATTCAAGGTGTCTCTCGGTCTTCCTACGGCTGCCGCGATACCGGCAATCGCGATAAGCACATTTGTCAGCTGCTATGTGACAACGAAGCTGATTTCATTTATCCCGGGAAGCAGATGGATGATAGGGTAGGAGAGTGTGCTCCTGCCTACCAGCCTCCTCCAAGGGATTTGTAGAGTGCTATAAAAGAAAGATGTTCATCACGCACGGCATCGCTGAGAGCTATCTGTGCGTCAAAATATTTTCTTTGTGCATCAAGGAGGTCGAGGTAATTGATGGCTCCGTCTATATATTGGAAGCGTGTCAGTTCAACGTTTTTCCTTGATGCATTGAGAAGGTGTCTTTTCAGGACGACATTTTCCCGTGCCGTCTGGTATGTTATGACGGCGTCGTATACCTCCTTGAATGCTTCGAGTACCTTTTTCTCGTAAGACAGCTTTGCCTGGTTGTAGGCGGATACGGAGGCTTTGAAACGGGCCTTGCGTCTTCCGAAAGAGAATATCGGTGCTACAAGCTCTGCAGCTATATTGTAGATAGGGGATTTGAAGAATGATGTGAAAGCATCGTTTTCAAGCCCTGCGGCGAGATTGATTGTAAATTTCGGGAAACGCTCTGCCTGGGCAACGCCTACTGCTGCCTGTGCCGCGGCGAGCTTCTGTTCTTCCTGGCGTATGTCAGGCCGTCTCTGAAGAAGACCGGAAGGAATGCCCACTGGAACTTCAAGCCTTGATTCGTAGACGGAAAGCTGTCCTCCTCTTTTGATTTCTCCCGGATATTGTCCGGTAAGCAATGCTATCTGGCTTTCTTTGACCGCAATATTTCTTTTCAGTTCAGGAATTATCGATGCGGTAGATGCAAGTTCCACCTGTGCCTGCTGGTATGGTGTCTCTGCTGTAAGTCCTCCCTCAAACCGTATTTTTGCCTGGCGTACTCCTTCCTGTCTTGTGACAAGTGTCCTTTGTACGATTGTGTATTCGTTGTCGAGTGCTATAAGCTCGAAATATGCCTTTGCCACTTCTGATATAAGTGTCATCTGCATAGCTCTTTTGGCTTCAACAGATGCCAGATATTCGGCTGCCCCTTTACGGGACGCCCAACGCAGGTTTCCCCACAAGTCTATCTCCCAGGACAAGTCAAGACGTGCGGTGATCTCCGGGTCGCTGACAGGTTTTGAGCCTCCGGCGTTTGTCCATTCGTGATTTCCTCCGACTTCTCCGGAAAGTGACGGGAACAGTGCAGACTTGGATATTCTGTGCATCTGGCGCATCTCTTCTATTCTTTCGGATGCTATGAGCATATCTTTGTTGTGCTCCAGAGTCTGCTGTATCAGTCTGTGGAGTACGGTGTCTGAATATATTGTCCACCATTCGATGTCTGCAATGGTTGTGCTGTCGGTCATATCAGCGAGATAGACGGACGGGAGATTGAGGTCCGGCTGGGCACAATGCTTCGCCGGTGAACAGCTTGCTGCCAAAAGAGCCAGTGCAATGATGCACAGTCTTGATATATCTGAAATTCTACGCATTTCTTTTTCTTGTTAGTTTTGCTTTCAGCCTGTATATCCAGACAAAGAAGAAAGGAACGAAGACTATACCTGCCGTAATCGCAACTGTCATTCCGAAGAATACTCCGGTTCCGATATTCTGCCTGCTGGCCGAGCCGGGACCTGTTGCGAGCACGAGAGGAAGCATACCGAGCATAAATGCCAATGAGGTCATTACGATAGGCCTGAAACGGAGTTTTGCGGCTGTGACCACGGATTCTATCAGTTCTTTACCCGAATCCACTTCATTTTTGGCGAACTCCACTATGAGGATGGCATTCTTTGCCACCAGTCCTATGAGCATTACCAGTCCTATCTGGAAATATACATTGTTTTCAAGTCCGCATACCGCTACTCCTGAATATGCTCCGAAAGCCGCTATAGGGAGGGAAAGAAGGACTGCGATAGGGACTGACCAGCTTTCGTATTGGGCTGCAAGGAACAGGAATACGAAAAGAAGTGCCAATCCGAGGATAAGGCCGGTCTGGCCGCTTTCCTTCTTTTCCTGATAGGACAGGCCGCTCCATTCTATACCTATGTTTGAAGGCAGATGTTCGCGTGCTATTTCTTCCAGGACGGCCATCGCTTCTCCGGAACTGTATCCTTGTGCCGCCTCACCGTTGATGGTTGAGGAGTTGAACATATTGAACCTTTTTATTGTTCCCGGACCGGTCGTATATGATGTGGTTCCGAGTGCCGTTACGGGAATCATTGAGTTGTCGTGACCTTTCACGAAGAAAAGGTTCAGATTGTCCTTGTGTGCACGGTACGGGGATTCAGCCTGTATATAGACGCGGTAGATCCTGTTGAACATATTGAAGTCATTGATGTAGACGGATCCCGTGAATGCTTTTATGGTGGAGAACACATCTGCTACAGGTACTCCGAGCAGCTGCACCTTGTCCCTGTCTACATCAAAATAGAGCTGGGGAATGTCATTCTGCATAGAAGATGAGAGTCCTGCAAGTTCTTTTCTTTGCGATGCAATCTGGATCAATGTGTCCGTTGCCCTCTGAAGATCTTCGTATGAGGCGTCTCCGCGTGCTTCAAGTACCATAGAGAAACCTCCTGAGGTACCGAGACCCGGTATCACTGCCGGTGTACTTACGTAGACCTTGCTTTCAGGATATTGCGAGAGGTGTTCGGAAATCTTCTGCATTGTCCTGTTGAGGTTTTTCTCTTTCCTTTTGTCCCACGGTTTCAATATGACTGTAAGCTGGCTGTTGGCCTGGCTTGTACCCACACGCGGGCTGGATCCAGTTACATTAAGGACATATTCCACATCAGGGTTCTGCATAAGATAGTCCATAGCCCTTTCCGTGACGATACGTGTCCTTTCGATTGTCGCATTTACCGGAAGCTCAAGCTCCACGGTGAAATATCCCTGGTCCTCTTTGGGGATGAAGCTCTGCGGTACGAGGCTGTTCATCACGACTATTCCTATTACAGCGGCTACGAATATTCCGAGCATGATTCCTGAGTGCTTCAGAGCCGATTTTATCATTCTTTCATAGAACAGGTTGCCTTTGTCAAGCCATCTGTTTATAAATCTGAAGACTATGTTCTTTTGTCCTCCCTTGTCCGGCTTCAGCAGCTTTGAACACATTACGGGGCTGAGTGTAAGTGCAACTACCGTTGAAATGATTACAGATACGGCAATAGTGACTGAGAACTGCCTGAACAGCTGCCCTGTGATTCCGGAAAGGAAACTTACCGGCACAAATACGGCACAGAGTACCAATGATGTTGCTATAAGTGCTCCGGATATTCCTTTCATTGCCTTCTTTGTCG
Source organism: Bacteroidales bacterium (assembly GCA_009774765.1). Classification (GTDB taxonomy): domain Bacteria; phylum Bacteroidota; class Bacteroidia; order Bacteroidales; family UBA932; genus Cryptobacteroides. The sequence continues at coordinate 5,315 of VSOK01000054.1, read as the reverse complement.
CTTCGTATGCAGAAAGATGCTCGTGGTTCATAATCCTGTCCACGTTCTCAACCACCACGATCGCATCATCCACGACAATACCGATTGCAAGTACAAGTCCGAGCAATGTCATCATATTCAATGAAAATCCGAATATGAGCATAACACCGAAAGTTCCTATGAGTGATATAGGTACGGCAATCATAGGAATCACCGTTGAACGCCAGCTCTGGAGCGACAGGAACACGACCAGCATCACAAGTATGAGAGCTTCAAACAGCGTCTTGTACACTTCTTTGATCGACTCTGAAATATATGTGGTCATATCAAAAGGAATGTCGTATGTGATTCCTTCCGGAAAATTCGCGCTGATTTCCTTCATCGCCTTTTTCACTTGCTTCGCGACATCCATTGCATTGGCCCCGGGAAGCATATTTATATTGATGACGGCTGCATCTCCTCCGTTTATTCCGCTTTCCGTGCTGTATGATGAGGCTTCAAGTGATACGCGGGCCACGTCTCTGAGCCTTATCAGTGAACCGTCCTGGTTGGCCCTTATTACTATATCTTCGAATTGGCTTACGGATGAAAGGCGGCCCTGGGCAGTGATAGGTGTGGTTACATCCACGTCTGATATCGGCTGCTGGCCGAGAACTCCGGCCGCTGACTCCCTGTTCTGGTCCTTGAGTGCGTTCTGCAGGTCTTTGACCGTCAGTCCAAGGTTGGCAAGGCGGTCAGGATATACCCATATCTGCATTGCGTAATAACGTCCTCCAGGACTTGATACACGTCCGACTCCAGGCACACGCCTTAGCATATCTACAACGTTCAGGGTAGCGTAGTTGCTGAGGTAGACTTCATCATATTTCGGGTCCTGCGACTGGATTGTTATTGTCATCAGCTTGCTTGCGGCCTGCTTCTCAATCGAAATGCCGTTCTGCACGACTTCGGCCGGAAGCCTGCCTTCGGCTTCCTTGACCCTGTTCTGGATTTCGACGGCAGCAAGATCCGGATCCGTTGATATGTCGAATGTTACTGTAGCTGAGAATCCTCCTGAGTTTGTGTTGTTGGACTCCATATAAAGCATACCCGGAGTTCCGTTAAGCTCCTGCTCTATCGGTGTCGCAACAGCCTGCGTCACAGTCTGCGCGCTGGCTCCCGGATAGGAAGCGGAAATGCTTACTACCGGAGGAACTATCTGAGGGTACTGGTCGATAGGGAGCAATGTCAGTCCTATGCCTCCGACGATCACTATCAGGATTGATATGACAATCGAGAAGACCGGCCTGTCTATGAAAAATCCTGATTTCATTATTCTGCAGATTTGGAAGGGTTTGATACGATGACTTTCATTCCGTGTGCGAGCTTATGGTAGCCTTCCACGACAATTCGTTCGTAAGCAATTAATCCTCTTTCTATTACCGTGAAATTACCTACTTCCGGACCTGGCTCTACGAAACGTTTTTCTACAGTACCGTCACGCAGTACGGCGTAGACGTATGCTCCTCCTTTTTCGATTACGATAGCCTTGGTCGGGACAACGATTGCATCTTCCCTGACATCCAGAAGCAGCTTTACTTTGGTGAACTGCCCAGGAAGAAGTATATGGTCCGGATTCGGCATTTCCGCGCGGACGGAGAATGTACCGGTGTTCGGGTCCACCTGTGGATCCGCGAAGTCTACGAGTCCTTTCAGAGGGTATGCGGAATTGTCCGCAAGTGTGATGGTGATATATGGCTCCCAGGTCCTGGATGTGTCTTTCTGCCCTATGTTCACATTTCTTTCCCTGCTTTTGAGATAGTCCAGTCCCGTCATGCTGAAATCCACCATTACTGTATCGCTTTTGACAATTGTGGCCAGCAGCGATTTGCCGCCTGGTCCGACCAATGTTCCGATATCTACGTTCCTTTCACTGATATATCCGCTGATAGGGGATTTTACGGTAGTGAAACTTAGTGCCATTTCATCCTGGGCAAGATCCGCCTTGCTCATCTGTACTTCCGCTTTCGCGCTTTCGTATGCTGCAATGGCATTGTCAAGGTCAAGCTGGCTTACGGCGTTCTGCTCGTGCAGCGAGCGTATTCTTTTCAGGTCGCGTTCAGCTTTCTGTGCCATTGCCTTGTTTTTGTTGAGCTGTGCGTTTGCCTTGTCGACTGTGGCCTTGTATTGTCTCGGGTCTATGACAAACAGTACCTGGCCTTTGTTTATATAGGTACCCTCCGCGAAAAGCATACTTTCAAGATATCCTTCGACTCTGGCGCGTACTTCCACAAACTGCTGTGCCCTGATTCTTCCGACGTACTCTCCATAGATTTCGACATCTTTTGTGACTACAGTTTCCGCCTGGACTATCGGAAGCACAGGCTCTGCTGGTTCTTTCTTTGTAAGCAGTATTATAGCTATTGTCGCTGCCGCTATTGTGAGCAATATTGCCAGCCATTGTTTCCAGTTCAGCTTTTTGATTCTTACGTTCACATATCCGGCACTTTTGTTGATTTTGCCGTATGTCTTCTTGATGTAATGTTTACCTTTCATAAACTAAATTTTAGCAAAACGGGCTGTGTTTTACAAAAAGTGTGCTATTTGTCGTATGAACGGTCCGTCCGTATTTTCGGGGCGCAAAGATAATTGTTTTTTGCGATTATGTTTTGCATAAAATTTGAAAAGGGGAATAAGCCAATTTATTTGATATGGAAACAGAACATAAAATCTTGATTTCCCGCATTGTCGCGTGCGTTGCCATTTGCGGACTGTCTTTTCTCCCCGCACTTCCTGCGTGGGCTTATATTGCCACTTTTGCGCTGGCGTATGCTGTTATAGGGGCTGATGTCGTGTACAGGGCTGTACGCAATCTGTTTCACGGTAATTTCTTTGATGAGCATTTCTTGATGTCGATAGCTACCTTGGGGGCATTTGCGATAGGTGAGTACCCTGAAGCTGTAGCTGTAATGCTGTTTTACCAGGTGGGGGAACTTTTCCAGGATATTGCTGTCGCTCGCAGCAGGGCGTCTATTTCTTCCCTGATGGATATCCGTCCGGATTATGCCAATATCGAGGAGGACGGTGAGCTACGTCAGGTTGCTCCAGATGACGTTCCGGGCGGAAGCGTGATCATTGTGAAGCCGGGTGAAAAGATTCCTTTGGACGGTGTGGTGATTTCGGGAGAGTCATCTGTTGATACGTCCGCGCTGACAGGTGAAAGTCTGCCGCGTGATGTGTCGGAAGGCAATCCTGTGGTGAGCGGAAGCCTGAATATGACGGGAGTAATCCGTGTACGCACGAGCGGGGAATATGGAGAGTCGACTGTGGCGCGTATTCTTGAACTTGTGGAGAATGCTGATACGGGGAAGGCTAAGGCCGAGAAGTTTATGACAAGATTTGCCCGTTATTATACTCCAGCCGTTGTGGCTGCTGCCGTACTGCTCGCTGTTGTGCCTTCTCTTGTGAGCGGCGGAAACTGGACTGTCTGGCTCAACCGTGCACTGATATTTCTTGTCGTTTCATGCCCTTGTGCTCTTGTGGTTTCAATACCGTTGACCTTTTTTGCAGGTATAGGAGGTGCATCCAGAAGAGGAATACTCATAAAAGGCTCTAATTATCTTGAAATATTGGCGTGTGTGGGTACAGTCGTATTTGACAAGACAGGTACGCTTACCCGTGGAAATTTCTCTGTGACTGCTGTACATCCGGAAATCATTTCCGGGGAAATGCTTGTTGAGCTGGCAGCATTGGCTGAAATGTATTCCGATCATCCTGTAGCGGTGTCGTTGAGGAGTGCATACGGCGGACAGCTTGACAAAGAACGTGTGGCGGATGTGAAGAATTTTGCAGGTGAGGGAATATCTGCCGTTGTGGACGGCAGGGAAGTATATGCCGGCAATGACAGGCTTATGTCACGTGCTGGTGTCGAGGCAAAACAGTGTGAGAAATCGGGGACTATAGTCCATCTGGCTGTGGATGGTGTCTATATGGGGCATATTGTGGTATCTGACAGTATCAAGCCTGAGGCTGCCGATGCGGTGTCGGGGTTGAGGCGTTCCGGGGTCAAGAAGGTTGTGATGCTGACCGGTGACCGTCAGGATGTGGCTGAGGAGGTGTCCGGTGCGCTTGGAATAGATGAAGTGTATGCAGGTCTTCTGCCTGCCGACAAGGTGTCCAGGATGGAGGAGTTGAGGTCTTCCGGTTCTCAGAAGATTGCATTTGTCGGAGACGGCATCAATGATGCTCCTGTATTGAAACTTGCAGATGTCGGTATTGCTATGGGGGCTGTAGGAAGCGATGCGGCCATTGAGGCTGCTGATGTTGTGCTGATGGATGACAATCCTCTGAAAGTTGCGGAGAGTATCCGTATTTCACGGAGGACATTGAGAATCGTCGTCCAGAATATCGTTTTTGCAATCGGAATCAAGCTGGCTATGCTTCTGCTTGGAGCTTTGGGCATAGCGGGTATGTGGGAGGCTGTTTTTGCTGATGTCGGGGTGACTGTGCTGGCTGTCCTCAATTCGCTCCGTGCTATGCGTGCCTGATATTTATTTACGGATCAAAGCCTCGTTTCTATCACTATGTCATCCTTTTGGATGTGCAGAGCTTCTTTCATCCAGTTGTGCAGCAGCGGATTGTTTTCATAAGGTCTTATTGCCGTATATATTATGTCGGCTTGCGGATATTTGCCCAGTAGATCTGAAAAGTCGTTTATTATACAACGCATATCCGATCCTGAGTTCAATATGATGGTTTCTGATGTCCTGTCATCCTGCAGGACATACATTCTGGTATTCCAGTCATCTTCATTTTTGCTGTCCACCTTTGAGCACCGGCTTATAAGTTCTCTATATTTTTCGTAGATGAATTTAGACTTTCCTGCGCCTTTGCTGCCCTCTATCAAATATATTGTTCTCATATCGTATGTGTATTGAAACGCAGACAAATGTAGCTGTTTAAAATCATAAAACAGCAAGGTTTTACGTATGTGAGGATTTTTTTGTGGGGAGTATTGTCTGATTGAAAAGGCGGTTTATGATTGTCCCCGTCATTGCCGGAGCAGGCTTAAGGATGGGGTGGGGTGTCGTAATGTGTTGAAACACAATGTATTATAAAACAGTATGCCTCGTATAAGGTATACTGTTTTGCAACGTGCTGAATGTCACTGTATTACAAAGACCCGCCTGTTTTATAGTGTACCTGTTTTCAATGTGTTCCCAACGGACAGGATTCCGGCCGATGGGAACGCCTATGAGAGCTGGATATGACATACAAAAGAAAAGAGAGTCGCATTTCTGCAACTCTCTGATTTTCAAGTGGTGTCACCGGGAATCGAACCAGGGACACAAGGATTT
>VSOK01000053.1 GCA_009774765.1 Bacteroidales bacterium | reverse complement strand
GATGAAAGGCCATATTGACAGAAGCACTCCACTGTCTGAAGCAGGAAATATGCTTAAAGGTATACAGCTTAAAAATGTAGGACTTTGCATCAGCGTCGACGGGAATACGGTTCAGGAGGAATTCGGAGATCTCGATTTTACGGATGGAGGCATAGAAGGACCTATAGGATTCAAGATAAGCAGGAGATGCGTGAATGCCATTGTCAACGGATCAAAAGTGGCAGTATCCATAGACCTTAAACCGGCCGTGGAATTGTATGAACTGGAAGAGCGCGTATCCTCATTATGGAAACAGATTTCTGAAGACAGAAGAAGCCAGGGAAAACAATATAAGGATAAATTCAATATTCTTCTGCGTAAGCTTCTTCCATACGAGCTCGTCCCAGGATTTATGAACTCAAACCCTTCTGTCGACCATAAAAGGCTCGGCAAGGCACTCAAAAACTGGAAATTTGATATAGGAGGATTTGTCGGCTATGAAAGATGCGTAATAACGGCAGGAGGAGTCAGCAGCGATGAGATCACCGCAAAGACACTTGAATCGAAAAAAATACAGGGGCTGTACTTTGCCGGTGAAATCCTTGATCTTGACGCAGACACCGGAGGATATAACCTTCAGATCGCATTTTCAACAGGCTATCTTGCAGGAATGTCAGCTGCCAAAAGCATAGTTCAGGAGTAGACCTATATCACTCCTGAACCTATCATTTCATCCCCGTCATACCAGGCAGCGAACTGACCTGGGGTAATGCCCCTCTGTGGAGTGTCGAATATGATATAAAGGCCGCTGTCCCGCATGACTGCAGTTGCATCCTGCAGAGGCTGGCGGTAACGTATTCTCACCTTATACCGTCTCTGCTCTCCCGGAAGCATCCTGAGGTCATTCCTTATCCAGTGTATCTCTTCAGGGGCGACCCTCAGACAGCTTCTGGACAATCCTTTATGAGTATGCCCCTCGCCTACGTAGATGACATTCTTCTCAACATCCGTATCAATGACAAACACTGAATCCTTATGGCCTCCGATATTCAGGCCTTTGCGCTGCCCTATAGTATAGAACTGCGCTCCATCGTGCTTTCCGATGATTTTCCCGTATGGATTTTCCTTATAGCGTGTCTTTTTGATATGTTTTTTGCCGCTTCTGTATGTCTCCGTCTCGAATTCAATGTCATAGCGCACCGGAAGCGCGAGCTTCATCAGCTGTTCGTCCGACAATGAAGATATTTTGTCGCTGGAGAACGGACACTCCGACGCAGGTCTCACAACCGCCTTGTCTTCCGAGATGTAATCAGTTATCATCCGGGCGTGTCTGTCCTGTCCGTCTTCCAGAAGAGAATCCAGAGTGTCGCGTATAAATTCATACTGTCCGTTTTCTGAATAATAGGCGTCATAGACCTCAACAATATCGCCTTCAGAAGGCTTGAGCTTCTGCTGCAGGAAAGTCGGCAGATCCACCTTTCCCACAAAACAAATTCCCTGCGAATCCTTTTTGTCAGCTGAAGGGAGATCCGCTTCACGGGCAATCCGGCGCACTTCAGGCTTGACGATGTCACCGATCGGGAACATAGCCTTCGCAAGCTGGGCCTGCGTAAGCTGACACAGGAAATAGCTCTGGTCCTTATTAGGATCAGCACCTGCAAGTATCCTGTATATATGATTGCCGTCCTTGTCTTTCAACGGCTGCCCGTCGGAGTCAAGCGCAATTTCCTTTCTGCAATAATGGCCTGTCGCAACCATATCCGCACCGAGTTTTTCCGCACATTTCAAAAAAGCGTCAAACTTTATTTCCCTGTTGCACAGAACGTCAGGATTTGGAGTACGTCCTTTCGAATATTCTTCAAACATATAATCCACAACCCTCTGCCGGTACTCTTTGCTGAGGTCCACAAAATAAAACGGTATACCGATCTTGCGTGCAACCATTTCAGCCACAAACCGGTCTTCCTCCCATTCACAATCCCCGTGCAGAGTGGTCGAAGCATCGTGCCAATTCTGCATAAAAAGAGCAAAGACATCATATCCCTGCTGCTTCAGAAGCAGAGCGGCGACACTTGAATCAACGCCTCCTGATAGCCCAACACATATCTTTTTGCTTTTTTCCATCCAAAATACTATATTTGTCTACTTTGCATCGTGCAAAGATAACCATAATTGATTGTACTATGAACGATAAGGAAATAAAAATTGCTTATACAGAATATGATTCCATACAGCAGCTGTCCTCACAGGACAGGGAGCTTGCAGAGGCTGCCATCAAGGCCACATCCCGTTCATACGCCCCTTATTCCAGATTCAATGTAGGCGCTGCCATAAGACTTGACAATGGTGAAATAGTTTCCGGATCAAACCAGGAAAATGCAGCATACCCTTCAGGACTTTGCGCCGAGAGGACAGCTATGTTCTATGCAAGTGCCAGTCATCCGGAGAATGCAATGCTGTCGATAGCAATAGCTGCCGGACAGAACGGTGTCCTGCTGGATTCCCCTGCCACCCCTTGCGGAGCCTGCCGTCAGGTTATGGCGGAATACCAGACAAAAAGCGGCCGGCCGATGTCGATACTGCTTGTAGGAGCAAAGAAAATCTGGAAATTTTCAAAGGTTGACGATATACTGCCGTTTATCTTCGACAGCCTGTAGACAATTCTTGAAGCAATAAGTGATAAAATTTTTTGTTTACGAAAATTTTATCTACTTTTGTGCCCGGGTAAGTCATACACGACCAGCTCCCTCTAAATTCCCCCAGGGCCGGAAGGCAGCAAGGGTAGGAGGTTGTAGCGGTGCGATGTATTCAGCTTACCCTTTTTTCGTATATGGAATACGGTCATTCTGCATTCATACGGATCACCATTAAAAGTATGTGTCTATATTAACTGTATTTTTGCCGAAGCGTGGCCATCAACCCTTTTACTGTCCGATGGCCACGATGTCTTTTGCTTTACGGCTGATTATCAGATAGTTGTCTTTTGGGTAGTGTTCCCATCAGCCTTTTTCCCGTCCGATGGCCACGCTGTTCTTTGTTTTGTGACTGATTATAAGGTAGTTGTCTTTTGGGCGGTGTTCCCATCAGCCATTTTCCAGTCTGATGGCCACGCACGGAGTACGACGGGAGGGGACAACTCTCAGAAAGGTGTCTTTACTTTTTAGCCATCCATGTTTCATACCCACAAAGAAAAATATTTGACGCTGGGCTTTTACTGCTCACCGGTTCCGACAGGATATATATTGTTCTTCATCATATCCAAGAACAACGATTTTGCCTGCATCGCAAAATCACAGTCCGTCCCAATCGCAAAAAACAAAAAAACTTTTATCAGGAAACAGGAATTTCTTTGTATGCATATTGAAGCATACAATACTGTCATATAGTTTTGCGAAAATACAAAGCCACAAATACACATAAAAGCTATGAAAGAAACGAACCGCATCGAGTACAAACTCGAACTTACACCGGAAATGGACATAGAAAAGGAAATCATAGCATTTCTGAACTACCGGGAAGGAGGATATATCTACATCGGTATCGACCGGGAAGGCAACGCCATCGGTGTGCACGATACTGACGGATGTATGTTGAAACTTAAAGACCGCATAAAAAACAACATATCCCCTTCAGCAATGGGACTTTTTGATATATCCCGGGAAGAAAAGGACGGGTGCCCGATAATCAAGCTGACAATAGCCAGCGGATCCGAGAAACCATACTACAAATCCAAATACGGGATGACTCCGAAAGGATGCTTTATCAGAGTCGGCACATCATCCGAACCGATGCCTCCCCATCAGATCGAAAGGCTGTTCTCATCAAGAGTCAGGAATTCTCTCGGCAAGATAGTATCACCGAGACAGGAACTTACATTCGAACAGCTGCACATATATTATCAGGAACGCGGGAAATCATTGGGCCGCAATTTCAAGAAGACGCTGGAGCTCCTGACGGAGACTGACAGGTACAACTACGTAGCATATCTGCTTGCCGACGAAAACCGGAATTCAGTCAAAGTCGCAAAATATTCAAGTATGGACAGATGCGAACTGGCTGAGAAAAACGAATATGGATATTGTTCCCTGATCAAGGCCACAAAAAGCGTCCTTGCCAAATTTGAGGTTGAAAACAAAACCGCTTCCACAATAACTCCTGCAGAACGAATCGATGTCCCCCTTTGGAATCCTTTAGCATTGCGCGAGGCCATAATCAATGCGATGGTACACAATGACTACACTTACGAAGTCGCACCTAAATTTGAAATATTCCCAGACAGGCTTGAAATCACATCAGCGGGGTCTTTGCCCGATACATTGACCAAAGAGGATTTCTTCAACGGAATCTCAATCCCGCGCAACAAGGAGCTTATGAGAATCTATGGAGACATCGAACTGGTCGAATCATTGGGGTCAGGAATACCGAGGATAATAGGTGCATACGGCAAAGAATGTTTCCTGTTCTCCGACAACTTTATAAGAATAACTCTTCCTATGGCTTTTTCCAAAAATAAGGTCACCGATAAGGTCACCGATAAGGTCACCGATAAGGTCACCGATAACCAGAAAAGAATCATAGAAATAATCAGCGGAAACCCCAAAGTATCACAAGCCGAACTCGGAACAATTTTGGGCATCTCCAAAAGGCATATAACCAGGAATATGCTTTGGCTTCAAAATGAAGGCTATATCAGGCGAATCGGCTCCAACAAAACCGGCCACTGGGAAATACTGTAAGTTTTTTCAAATCAGACTTTACACCTGTTCTCCGGATTACCGAAAGGCATTCCGGACGCTGCAGTAATTCCTGATCTCTACAAAAAACGTCTGCCAAGCATTTTTCTGACAGGCTCATCATAAAATTTCAGGAACAGATATGCCAGTACTATATTTCCGACAAACAGACCGGATGCTACAGGCCATACCTGCTGGAAAGCCAGCCCGTTCTTCCAGACCCACGAATAGAACAGATACATTGAAGGATAATGTATTATATAGACAGGGTATGAAATGTCACCCAAAAATCTGCATATTCCGGATGTGGTATTGCCTCCGGCAGTCCCGGACGCGCCAAGATACACTATAGCCGGAAACAGGACAACTGTACATAACGCGTCATAAATTCCGTTCATCCAGGAATTTTCCGTCCCTCCGACATAAGGTATGGCAAGAAGTACGGCAACAGCCACGCTGCAGATCCAGAATGCCCCTCTGATCTTGACCGGTCTGAAATTCCTGGACATCAGAAGTCCCATAGAAAACGCGAACGACATCCGGAGAAATCCTCCTGGGAAATTATACCCTGAGAGGCTCCAGCCGACACCGAGATTCCAGTAGCCGGAAAAGTTGAATATGGAGAATGCCGCAAGGCATATCCCTGATACTGCGACCAGCACCTTCAGAGCCTTTGTCGACATCTTTCTTATGACAAGGGCGTACAATATATTGCCTATGTATTCAAAGAACAGAGACCACTGCGGCCCGTTAAGCGGAAACATCTCCCCGTTTCCGCGGACCTCGGGGCCTGTGCCAGGTATAGCCGGAATCATAAAGACAGTCATAAGCATCGCCAGAACAGCCCATAAAGGAGACACGGATGCTCCGCTCCACTGCTGACAGCCCTGTATAAAGAATGAAGCCGTCCCGAGAACAGCACCGGCAATAACCATCGGGTGCAGCCTTATCAGTCGCCTTTTGATGAATCCTTTTGCAGTCAATGACCTGCCCCATCTGTCATCGTATGCGTAGCCGACAACAAAACCTGACAGAATAAAGAAAAAATCCACCGCAAGATATCCGTGATTGAATTTCTGGTCCATCGGGCTTGCAGCAAATCCCTCAAATACGTGATACCATATCACAAGAAGAGCCGCCACTCCCCTAAGTCCGTCAAGCAGTTCATAGTGCGGTTTGGTATCACCAAATACAAAAGCATTCTGTTTCATAGAGTTTCTGATCAGGTTCGGGACGCAAAGGTACTTCTTTTTAAATTATTCCCAAACTTTGCTTCTGCTCTCAGCTTATGGCTATAGGATTCTGGTTTCCGCAGAACCTCAACCCTTATTTAAGCATACCGGAATCAGAGACACCGTCACTGGAAGGACAGACTTTCAGCGTCTCGGAAATAGAGCAGATGACAGGAGGAGAGTTCAATTTCTTCCCGACAATCCCGGAAACCGTCAAAAAGACAAAGAACATTGCAGACTGGCCCGGACTTGCCGGAATTATGTAACAATTGGCATCAGTGTTGAATGCAGAAAGGCGTCAATAAAAAAACAGCTATTATGAAAGATCTTCTAAAAGGCAAAACAGCCATTGTAACAGGCGGTACACGCGGAATAGGTTACGCCATTGTCCGTAAATATCTTGAAGCAGGAGCATCAGTCGCGCTATGCGGCTCCAAAGAAGCTACAGCCCAAAAAGCTCTTGACAACATAAGGCAGGAGTTCCCGGAGGCAAAAGTCACGGCAATATGGCCGGACCTGACAAATCCGCAATCCGTAGCAGAAGCATTTTCTGAAGTAAAGGCAAAATTCGGCAGAATCGACATTCTCGCCAACAATGCCGGAATATCACAGAGCACTCCCCTTTCTGAATACACAGAGCAGGAGATAGACAATATACTGAACCTGAACATAAAGGCTGTGATGGTATGCAGCCAGGCGGCAGCAAAGCTGATGAAAGAAGACGGAGGCGGAGTAATTGTAAATACAAGTTCCGTCGTAAGCCTTTACGGACAAGCGTCGGGATGCGGATATCCTGCATCCAAATACGCAGTAAACGGACTGACCAAGTCACTTGCAAGAGAACTGGCCAAAGACAGGATCAGGGTCAATGCCGTGGCTCCAGGAATAATCAGGACAGATATGGTCGCCGCTCTTCCTGAACAGATGATAAAGCCTCTCATCAGCACGATACCTATCGGAAGGATGGGAGAACCAGAAGACATCGCGAATGCTTTTGTGTTCCTGTCAAGCGACCTTGCGTCATACATAACAGGAGCGGTACTGTCCGTAGACGGCGGAGTGATAATCTGATGATTCCACCCCATATATGAAAACCCCGAAAACATATTGAAAGATTTAAACATATCAGCTATGAAAAAACTGTTCACTGTATTTCTGCTGCTTCCGTATTTCCTGTGCACGGCACAGACATCCGGCATTGACAATTATATGGGCGAAGGCTGCTTCCGTTTTGAAGGGAAAGTCCTCAATTGTCCTGAAGACGGCTTTGCAATGGAGATGGTCATCCAGGATTATATATCGCAGCACTACGAAACCATTTATGTCAAAAACGGGGTTTTCAAAGCCGAAATACCCATAACAGATGTTCAGGATATATTTCTGGCATATTGCGATGAAGGTACTCTAACTTTTTTCTCTTTCCCGGAAGACATTATAGTAATGGAATATGACTATGAGAATCCTTCCGGGTCAGTGAAACTTTACGGAAAGTCCGAAGCCAGGAACAGGGAACTGGAACTGTGTGTGCTGCTGTCCGGATTTGCTGCTGAAAATCCCATTTCGGATATCAGGCGTATAACAACCAATCCGATGGCGGGCAAAGCCATGAAAATTGAAGCCGCCAACAAATATTACGATGCAAGGATTCAGGTCATAACAGATTATGAAAAAGACAACGGTTCTTTTCCTCTGATAGACAAATTCAAGGCTGACGCATATTTTGAAACCTGCCAGGCCGTATTGGCAGGAGGCTCATATCTTCTGCCCGAAGTACACTGCGCAGACTTCCGTTACGACTACTACGGAATAGACTATTCCACATTCCGCATATCATCCATATATAGACATTATCTGGAGTATCTGTTTTTTGACAGATTCGTTTCTCCTTTTGCATATTCCGTATCGGACAGCAAAGAGGAATCCGATATCAGCACGATTGAGTCAGAATATTTCTTCGCACTTTCCCAGATCAGGAATGTACCGATAAGAGACTGGTATATAACCATACGTTGCCTCGCCGATTTTCCAGGAAGTGACGCAGAAGCGATGAAATCAGTGTACGAGCATTTCAAATCAATATGCGGCAACTCCAAATACATAGCTGCGTTGACATCACTTTATGATGATATACAAAAATTCAACAAAGCATCAGAGGCACCTGATTTCAGACTGCTCAACGAGAAAGGAGAATATGTATCATTGTCCGATTTCAAAGGACAGATAGTCTATCTGGATTTCTGGGGCACATATTGCGGAGCGTGCATCAACCAGTTCAAGAACTTTGACAGCAAATTCCACCAGAAATACAGGATGCAGAATATCGTTCACATATATATATGCTTTGAAAAAGACGAAAAGAAGTGGAAGAAGGCCATTGAAGAGTACGGTTTGCAGGGTGTGAACCTGATCGTGACAGAAAGAGCCAGAGAGAGCTCCGTGTACAACAACTATACGATAACATCGTTCCCTCATTATACATTGATAGGAAAGAACGGAAAAGTATACAAAAACGGCTGCGAATCCCCTGCAGAAATGCTCAACAGCACCGGGAACTCACTCGACAGACTGCTTAAGGTCGACTTTTAAGATGCTGCTCAACAACATCCTTTATGTTCTCCTCAATCGGAAAACAAGCTGCAGAATCCCTGCTTGTTGAACTGATAATACATTTCGATGCTCTCCGGAGTGTCATTTTCAAGCAATAAAAGCAGCTCTTTTGCAAATTCAAGCGTCGCGGAGCCATTGGCGGTTACTATATTTTTGTCAGTGACCGCCTGAGAGCAGACATAACCTTCCGGATTGGTGTATTTGTCACCACCCCAAAGTTTCAGCTGTTCCAATCCGTTGCCTGTATGCCCGATACTGTTAAGAAAACCATATTTTGCCATAAACGAGGCGGCATTGCATATAGCTCCGACAGTCTTGCCTTTCTCAATTGCCTGTCTGACAATCGGCACAACTTTTTCTGCAACAGGGGTAGCCCACCCGAAACCGCCAATCAAGACAATAGCGGCATAATCCTCAGGCATCGTCTCAAAAGAATAATCAGGCAGAGTGCGGAAGCCGCCTATTGATTTGACCGGCTCCAATGTCGGAGCAACAACTTTATTGATATACTTCGGATTCGCTTTCAATGCAGATTCATCCGAAGCAACAGCTTCTGAAAGATATACAATCTCATGACCTGCATAATCCGGCAGAAGTACATATAGAATTTCGTTATTTCGGATGCCGTCGGCATTTGCTCCCTTGTTGTCATCAGAAAGCGGCATACCGCAGCTTGGGCAGAAGTGTGTTTCCATATATTATTGTATTTTGCCCTTTGCACAAAAGGACAGATTATCATATAACTTGTGAACAGACCGGTCCGGTCCCTTGCAAAGGTAACGGTAATCTACCATATACCGCTCACATTTGAAATTATTTTTCTGACTCAGGACTGCTAAAAACACATAATTGTCAGGACTTTTATCAGAGCTTTCAACACAATTCGATCGCTCAAGATGACATGGAAACCTACCCATATTTATTAAAACGGCAAATCACCATCATATGCAACAGGAGCAGCAGGAGCAGCAGGAGCAGGAAATATATAGAGAGTAATATCAAACTGCACAAATTTTCCACAATTCGGACATATAAACAAGTTTCCATAATGATTAGTTAGCGTATAACTAAAAACTATTAATTTGCTATTACAGCTATCACATCTTCTTTTCGTATAAAAAACAAGACCATATTGTATGTTGTCTATGACATGCTCCCAATTAAACCATGTGTCCCCAAGATTAATGATGCCTTTATTTTCATCAGCAGTGCTCCGCAACTTCAATATGATTTCATCAAGTTCTTCTCGTGGGATTTCTTTATACTTTTTCCGTAGTGTTTTCAGGCCAGAACCTACCAATAGGATATTCTTTTCTATCAACCATGTCCTAATACTGCTATATGTTGATATTGCAGTTACAAGTGGCCTTCCAAGTTTTGGGTGTTTTTTAAATATATCCTCGACAAAATAGAGCAAATCTGTTTTTATATCATTCATATTTTACATCTCCCCTAATGACATTTTCTTATAAATCATCTTTTATACGCCTTGAAAATTCCGCCATTAAATACCAAATCTCCGTTACACTCATTGATAATTAGTCTTTCGCGACTGACAAAGTATCTCCAAGTTCTCCATAGCATCTGCTTCTGCCATAGTAGGCATTATATACCCCATCTGACAATTCTATCATTTTTGAATAATCTTTGATTGCAGATTCATAGTCCTTTAAATGATACTGGTATATCGTGGTTCTCTGATACAGGTCTGCCATATCGAGGTAAGAAACAGGAACACCTAATCCTGCCACATCCTTATCCAGAGCTCTTATGACCTTCCCGTATTGATGTTGTGATATCAAAGAACCAACATATCCCGAATCGGACCTGTATCCAGTACAGGAAGTCAATAGGATGCAGAACAGTGAAAGAATTATCAGTTTCTTTTTCATAGTGACAACATTTTTAATATCATTTTATATACCTCTTTCGGAGCTTGTCGTGGCCTCATACATTCGGAAGCAGCTTTTTCTTTTTAAGTTTTCCGACAATTTCATTCAGATACTCATATCTCCTTATGACATCATTTGCATTCTGCAATTTCAGCAACTGTTCAATCCTGTAGCCGAACTGGCTGTTGAATTCGTTAAGGCTTATATCCCTCCGTCTATAAAGTATGATACACATTTCAATGGTACTGATATAATCATGCAACCGTGAGTCTGTGAGTTCCGTGATCTCACCAAAAGACGCAAGCCTTACTTTCAGATCATCCATCATCTTAAGTGACCTTAAAGTAAGATGCTTCTCATATATGATATTGGCACACAATATTATTAGTGCCACCAATATCATTATATAGATTCTGACATAATAAAAGATACTGAAAGGCCCTCCGCCATTCCAAGGCTGATTGGCTGCAATAAACATAAATACTATAAAGGATACGAGCACTCCTTGTATGAATGCGATTATTCTACGGTTTAGCATAGCTTACGGTTTAAAAATTCTTCTGTATTTCTTCAATAGTGATAATTTTTGATATAAGATTTAATTTGTCGTTAATATTGGATGTTTTATATCCTCCGATGTCTGTGGCTGATTGTATAGAATTAATAATATTAGTCTTTGTCGCATCATCCGGAACAATTATAAATGACACATCTTTTGCATGGAATTTAAGGTTTAATATTGTAAATAATTTATTGTGATGAACCTTATCATAATTATCCATATCTTGTTGCGAAGACATCCAATTTTTCAAATATATTTTACGCCATTCTTTTTCAATATAATTATCTTTTCGCCTATTTACAGCATACCCTTTTTCTTTAAATTTTGATAATGGTTTTACATATCCCAATATTTTGCGTAAATCCGAAGCATCACCATTGCCGTTATTATATGATGTAAAGATATTGCATATATATTTGAAAAAATGATTGTCTCTGTTTTTCTGAAAATATGAAATCGGGCTTAAATTATTGCGATTCTCCCAACTCCTATTCATTCCAATAGCAAATCCACCATATGTTACTTTCATTATATGGTTTAAAGGAATATCACAAAAACATACCATTGGTATATACAGGTGATAAATTTTCCCAAAATTATCTTTGAATTGCTCATTTGAATATGAACCAAAGAAACCTTTATTTAAAATCGCTTTTAGTTTGTACTCCTTATCAGTATAATGGAAAAATGAATTACTATATATTCTTGACATTGTATATAAAAAGCATATCTACACTTGTAGAGGCCGATTAAACTTCAGTTATTCAACATAAGTGATTGACAGATTTGGACAGCATTTTATCTCCTTTTCCAAATTGTTTATTGTTTGGTGCTTATATAGAATTAATTTTGTAATTGTCGTACTATTGTTCAAGTAAGAAGTCAAATACAACTTTGTAAGTTTCTTGTTCTTGCTCACATCAAGAGAAGTAAGTTGATTGTCACCGCATTCCAAATATTTCAATGCTATATTCTTGCTCAAGTCAAGAGAAGTAAGCTGATTGCCTCCGCAAGACAAAGATTCCAATGCCGGATTTTTTCTTACATCAAGCGAAGTCAGTTGATTCAATGCGCATAGTAAACGTTCTAAAGAAGTATTCTTGCTTACATCAAGCGAAGTAAGCTGATTTACAAAACAATCCAAATATTCCAGTTCAGTATTCTTGCTCAAATCAAGAGTGGTAAGTTGATTATGATTACAATCTAAATATTTCAATGCGGCATTTTTGTTAACATTAATAGCGGTAAGTTGATTGTAACTGCAATCCAATTTTGTTAATGCTATATTCTTGCTTACATCTAATTCCGTAAGTTCGTTGTCAGAACAAATCAAGATTCTTAATGAAATAAAATACTTAATTTCATATAAATTTTTTATCATTTTGTTAGAGACATCTAATTCTGTTACCATAGATGCTTCATTGACAGAAATTTTTCCATCAGCATTTCTGTCTATTATTTCTTTAGAATCATAAAGCAATGTTTTTAAAAACAAAGGGTCTTTGAACTCAATTATATCATCACCTGAAAGCTTTTTATTGTGACAAGATGTCACAAGCATTGCCAATAAAGAAAGTATTAGTATAATGTTTTTCATCACATATAATTTTTGATATTTAATCCTGAATATTTTCTGCTATACGCATTTCAAAAAAAACAGTCAGTAGAATCCATATGATAATTGCGCATATCCATCCTCCTGTAGTTGGATTCCACCCAAACAGAAAGAGAAAATCTGCGACTTCATCATACCCGATATACAGTCCAAGTTCATCTAATAAAAGTCCCAATAAAAGATATACTCCACCTAACATATAGAATGAAATTATCACCACAACAGCCGTGACAAAAGGAGTACATAATTGCAACATACCTTTAGTTCCCATAAAACCATCTCCCATCCACTCCAACTCCAAGAATGATTAAGTGTGTATAAAAGAAAGTGTGGAGCTGTTTCGTTTATTCGTTAGAAGGCTCTGACAAAACCCGAATCAAAATAAACGATGCAATACCCCACACTCGTATAGATATGGCGCATAGGCATACCCTTTCGGGTACACCTCGCCTTGCCTATAACAAGAATGAGTGCTATTCGTTGTGCCCTTTGATTCGTAAAAAACTGTCAGATTTTCTAACGAGGACCGCGAAAACACTTTCAATATATAACGCCTTACAGGATTTCTCCCGAAAGACGATACAAAGGTAAAAAATGTTTCCCAACAAACAACACTCAATAAATAGGGTATTGCCTTGTCTGTATGTTACTTGATTTCCGGATTCCTCAACCGTTCCGATACCAGATTAGGCAATAAAAAGAAAACCTCCCAAAGGCGATGCGCTTTTGAGAGGCTTCCGATATGTCACATTAAGTTAAGCCAAAACCCCATGTTCATAAAGGTATTCGGGAGCAAAACCTATCTCATTGTTCCAGTCAACCGTCCAGCCGTCCAGCTGGAAGTTCTTGAAATAGGCCATATCCTGCAATTTCTTGCAGATTCCTTTAGAATAGAGTTTTGAAAAATCAAAGGTCTTTATCTCCCCTGTATTGAATGTAAGTTCAAGAATATAGCCTGAAACATACTTGGCTGATGTTATCCAAACAATTTCCATAACTCAATTATTTAAGAGGTTCAATCTTTATAAAGCTTTCACAGTTCTCACCGCGCTTCCAATTCTCCAGCAGTTCATCTCTGTGCATATCAAGCCATTCAAACACAAGGTTGAGGGCTCTCCTTGGCAGCCTTCCCGTAACAATGCCGTCCTTGATTGTTATCTCTGCATTATATTCTTCATACTTTACATGAAAGTGCGGAGGATTATGCTCGTTGAAAAACATTCCAATTATTATTCCGTAAAATCTGCTAATCTCGGGCATATCAATTTCTTTTAAGTCTGTACAAATTTAAGAAACTTTTCTCCAATTCTGCAAACCCCATTCCTTTTCCCTCCCTATTTCAGCCTTGATGTACTCGTTCTCAATCTTGCAGGCAGTAGTCTACGTATGTGTCATTGGACCTTACACCATTTACCGACTCAAAATGGCCATTATACCGTATATCACGAATCCAGAAGTTGACATACAGCAAAAGCCTCCATAACTTCAAGAGTTACAGAGGCTTTAAGTGATATATAACCCAAAGATTATTTGTTCAGTGCCTGAGCTACGTCAACGGCGCAAGCTACTGTACAGCCGACCATTGGGTTGTTGCCGATGCCGAGGAAGCCCATCATCTCAACGTGGGCAGGAACTGATGAGGAACCTGCGAACTGAGCGTCGCTGTGCATACGGCCCATTGTGTCGGTCATACCGTATGAAGCAGGACCTGCGGCCATGTTGTCAGGGTGAAGGGTACGGCCTGTACCACCGCCTGATGCAACTGAGAAATATGGCTTGCCTGCAAGCACGCGCTCTTTCTTGTATGTACCTGCTACAGGATGCTGGAAGCGTGTAGGGTTGGTAGAGTTACCTGTGATGGAAACGTCCACGCCCTCGTGCCACATGATTGCAACACCTTCGCGTACATCGTCTGCACCGTAGCATTTCACCTTTGCACGAGGGCCGTCGCTGTAAGCGATTTCCCTTACGACCTTAAGCTCGCCTGAGTAGTAGTCGAACTCTGTCTGTACGTATGTGAAGCCGTTGATACGTGAGATGATCTGTGCGGCGTCCTTTCCAAGACCGTTAAGGATACAGCGGAGAGGCTCCTTACGTACCTTGTCAGCCTTTGCGGCGATCTTGATGGCTCCCTCAGCTGCAGCGAATGACTCGTGACCTGCAAGGAAAGCGAAACATTTTGTCTCCTCGCGGAGAAGCATAGCTGCAAGGTTTCCGTGTCCGATACCTACTTTACGGTCATCGGCTACAGATCCAGGGATGCAGAATGCCTGAAGACCGATACCGATAGCCTCGGCAGCCTCAGCGGCAGTCTTGCAGCCTTTCTTGATTGCGATTGCAGAACCTACCACGTAAGCCCATTTTGCATTCTCGAAGCAGATAGGCTGAGTCTCCTCACAAGTAATGTAAGGGTCAAGACCATACTGCTCGCATATTGCGTTAGCCTCTTCGATATCCTTGATACCGTTCTCGTTAAGTGCAGCAAGGATCTGTTTGATACGACGATCCTGGCTCTCGAATTTAACTTCTCTAATCATAGTCTTGTCCTCCTGTTATTCGTGACGTGGGTCAATGTATTTAACTGCACCGGCCTCCTTGGTGA
>VSOK01000052.1 GCA_009774765.1 Bacteroidales bacterium | reverse complement strand
TCGCCCTCGAAGATTTCACGCACATTTACCTTTCCGTTTTTGTGAAAGGTAAACTGTAGCGTGTACGGTTCGCCCTCCAAATAGGAGTTGCATATCCATTTGCCCATAAGAACTTCATACTCTTCTTTGAACTTGAAGTCAGGATTTCCAAGAGGGTCACATGATGTGAACACTCCGATACACAATGCCAACAATGTTGAGCATACAAGTTTGAAAATGTTTTTCATGATAACATGATGTTTAAACCCTGGAAGCCGGAATGCGGAATAGTGTGTAGGCAATGTATGAATTCACAGTCCAACTTCTGCAAGGTGGAATTGAATTCAGCAGACGGGATACTGAAAAACTATAAACTACTAAAAGAAGAGCCGTCCCATCTCTTTCAGACGTATGTCCGAATTGCCGTGGAGATGTAATCTTTTATCAGTATGACTGATTTGCGGCGGCAAAGGTAGTCAAATTCGCGAATGTGGAAATATTTTTTGAATGTTGATCAAGAGACTGTTTTTTCCTTGATAAATTTAAACAGACTCCAAGCTTTTTTTTGCGTGAAAATGACTTTTGGGGCAAGCTTATGATCCTACATCATATTCCCGACAGGGTGGGTTCATGCAATCTATTGAAGCACAGTGCATTATAAAACAGTATGCCTTATATGGAAGATACTGTTTTGTAACTTGTTGACGTGTAGTGTGTTGCACGTACCCACCTGCTTTGTGACCATCGGACACCGTATGTCAATCTGCCTATCTTGTCTTGCCAGTCTTGATTGATTCTTGATTATTAATCTTTCTTGTCTGTCCATCTTTCTGTTTTGATTGTTTGTCTGTCAGTCTGTCTTTCCCGTCTGCTTTGGTTGTTTTTGTGTGATGGGCGGTATTCTTGACAGGGTGGGTGTTTGCAATCTATTGAAGCACAGTGCGTTATAAAACAGTATGCCTTATATGGAAGATGCCGTTTTATAACTCATTGACGTGCAACGTGTTACACGGACTCACCTTCCTTGTGGACATCGGACCGAAGATCATCTTCACCGGCAATCAAACCCGTGATACCAGGACAATATCTGCCGAATTTCAAAGCTGACGCAGTAGGAACAAAATTCACATCACCGTTGGCCAGACACAAATCGTTCTCCGGATTAAAAATGCAGTCAGAAGGATATGCCATAATTTTTGGAACTATTATTGAATACCGCAGTGCAAAAACATAAAATAGCTTGAGTGTTTGTATGCAAAGTATAGAATATTTGTGCTGTTATGATTTTTGTCATTTTAGTTATACAATTTATATTATGTTAACTTAAGTGTAAAAATCCCTATCCTGATGAACAAGTAGACAGAAAATTTGTAAATTCGCGGCGTGAAAAGAAATATCTGCATAATATTGTCCCTGATTCTGTGCATATCCTTAGGCAGGACGTGCACGGAAAGTTCTTTTGACGCAGACGAGCTTGCAGCTATCGTGCTTGCAGATGAGCTGTCCCTGTCCGAAGACGATTTCCATCTGGACCGATATGTGGATTTCAATCAAGCGTTCACAGCTCCTTCGTCAAGCTGTATAGGGATTCCGCGCAACCATTCAGGAGTATCAGCTCCGACCCGTATTCCCGGCTTCGGCAAAAGAGCGGCCAACAGCGGCAGATCAAAGACAATAACAAAAGGAAAAATAGACGGTCCGGAAAAGACCGACTGTTTCCTGTACGGAATAAATCTTTTCCCTTCAGGAAAGACATCTTCAGACCATCATTTCATCTCACTCCGAAAATTAGTGATTTAGGTTTATAATATATTGTCACACAATTTATTATAACTACATCTATCGGCCCGGCAACTTATGCCGGAGCGTTTCCGTATAAATGCGGAAACGGGAAAAACATATTATAAAACCAAATCACAACACATTATGAACAAAGAATTTGTACGTGTACGCGGAACACGCGACTATATCATATCATTGGCATTGATCATACTTGGAGGCACACTCGTCGCCCTACCTACCTCAGTATCCGTAAACATCACAGGATTTTTTATGGTATTTGCCGGCATTCTGCTGGGCATAATCATGAAATCCGCATATAAAGATGCGGAGACCGGAGAAATATTGCGCAAAAAGGAAATGTATTTCCCTCAGAGCATAAAGGAAAACATCAAAAACTCAATCGCTTCAAACATCGGAAACATAGAGGCATACGAAGAGAACAAGGGCAACGGTCTCAGAGTCGACATATATTACAGCAAAAAGAGCGGAAACGCATACATTCAGATGCTTGAGTATGTTCCATACAAATACGAGCCGGCATCGGAAGTTTTCGCATACAGTTTTGACAAAGTTGCCGGATTCATCAGATAGCCGACACGGATATGGAATATATAATTCTTATAATTGCTCTTGCCGCACTTGTATTCGGCGCGAATATTCTTGTATCCGGTTCCGTTACGGTAGCCAAGAGGCTCCATATTTCCGATTTCGTCATCGGAGCGGTGGTGATAGGCATCGGCACTTCCCTTCCGGAAATGGTTGTCAGCCTTATCGGTGCGACAGGCGGCAATTCTGACGTTGCAATAGGCAATGTGGTAGGTTCCAATATTTTCAATATACTTGGAATACTGGGACTTACTGCCGCCGTGCTGCCTGTGACCGTATCCAGGGAAAACAGAAGGTTCGACATTCCCGTGGCAATAGGTTTGGCCTTGCTGTTCATATTGCTTGTCTTCAACTTTTTCAACGGTGAGGCACAGAGCATCGGACGTGTAGACGGCCTGATACTGATTTCATCCTTTCTGCTGTTCACATCCTGGTCCATAATAAGGGACAGGAAAAAGATACCGTCAGCCGGAGGGCATACGGATGACGACAAAGGCTCATTGCCTGCCGCCATCCTTAAGATAGTCTTCGGTTTCGTATTCCTGATTGCCGGATGTGATTTCTTTGTCGATGAAGCTGTCATTATAGCCCATAGTCTCGGAGTCAACGACGCTTTCATATCAATAACCCTGATCGCCTGCGGCACTTCCCTTCCGGAACTTGCGGCATCCATAACGGCAGCGGCAAAAAAATCCACACAGATGGCTCTCGGCAACATCGTCGGGTCAAATATCTTCAACCTGACCCTGATCCTCGGAATCAGTTCGCAGATTACTCCCCTGGAAACCAAGAGTATAACAGCCATAGACTATGCTGTAATGGCAGGCGCGCTACTGCTTCTCGCCGTTCTCGGAAGTTCGGGCAAAATCACAAGAGCCGGAGGAATACTGATGTTTCTCTGCTTTATTTCGTATAACATATATCTTATAACAACCGCCATGTAGACTTCATTCCAAACTTTTTCGTATTTTTGCAACCGCAAATTTGTTTCCTGCGGAATGTATCCGCAAGATTAGAATAAATGATATGACTAGAAAACGTCAGGAAATAATCCTTGAAAATGTAAAGATTGAGGGTGTCGCAGCAGAAGGTAAAGCACTCGCCAGAATTGACGGCGCAGTGCTTTTCGTTCAGTTTGCCGTCCCGGGTGATATAGTGGATGTAAAGGTCACAAAAAAGAAAAAAAGCTATATGGAAGGATATATCATCCGTATGGTATCCCCTTCCGAGCACAGGCTCAAGCCTTTCTGCACCCACTTCGGAATATGCGGAGGCTGCAAATGGCAGCCGCTCCCATATAGTATGCAGCTTGAAGCCAAACAGCAGCAGGTATATGACCAGCTTGTACGTATAGGCCATCTGGACATACCGGAAATCTCCCCTATCATACCGTCGGACGAGACGCAATATTACCGTAACAAGCTTGAATTCACCTTCTCCCAGAGAAGATGGATTGAAGACGGGGAAAATCCTGACGAGATACCTGAGCTGGAAAGAATCGGCCTCGGCTTCCACGTCGGACGCTTCTTCGACAAAGTGCTTGACATAAAGCACTGCTATCTCCAGAAGGAGCCTTCAAATGAAATCCGCCTTTTCGTAAAGGAATACGCTATCAGCAACGGGCTGAGTTTCTTCAACATAAGGGAACATTCCGGATTCCTTCGCAACATGTTCATAAGGACAACCGAATCCGGAGACGTGATGCTTATAATATGTTTCTATTATGAGGACGCACAGGCCCGCAAAGGTCTTCTGGACGCAGTGGCAAAGGAGTTTCCTCAGATAGTTTCACTCTATTATGTCATCAACGGCAAGGCAAACGATTCGATAGCCGACCAGGAATGTGTATTGTACAAAGGAGATGATGCCATCTACGAAGAGATGGAGGGCCTAAGATTCAAAATCGGTCCGAAATCATTCTATCAGACCAATACAAAGCAGGCATACAAGCTTTACAGCACAGCGCGTGAATACGCAGGTCTTACAGGCAGCGAAGTTGTCTACGACCTCTATACAGGTACCGGCACAATAGCCCAGTTCGTGTCACGCGACGCGTCTAAAGTCATAGGCATAGAATACGTCCCGGAAGCCATAGCGGACGCCAAGGAGAACGCCCGCAACAACTCCATAGACAACTGTGAGTTTTTCGCAGGGGATATGAAGGACATCCTTACGGACGGTTTTGTAGCTCAGCACGGACGTCCGGATGTGATCATACTTGATCCGCCACGGGCAGGAATCCATCCGGATGTGGCTAAAGTGATACTTAATGCAGAACCTCGCAAGATGGTGTATGTCAGCTGTAATCCGGCTTCACAGGCAAGAGATCTTGAGCTTCTGTGTGAAAAATATGAAATCACAGCAGTACGTCCGGTCGATATGTTTCCTCATACGCATCACGTTGAAAATGTGGTGGCGTTGAGACTGAAATAAATTATTTTTTGTAACTTTGAAAGATGTTTACGCAGATATTGATTTTAATCGCAGGTCTTCTGCTGATCCTCTTGGGAGCAAATTATCTTGTCGAAGGATCGTCAAGCATTGCCAGAAGGTCCGGAATAAGTGAATTCGTCATAGGATTGACTATTATAGGGATAGGTACATCGACACCGGAAATGGTCGTCAGCTTCCTTTCGTCATTCCAGGGAAAATCAGATATGGCCATAGGCAATATAGTAGGTTCAAACATATTCAATACTATGCTGATCCTCGGCGTCACCGCCCTGATATCCCCTCTCAAAATCACAAAGACAAACCTCAGGCGCGACATTCCTATGAATATCATAGCGACTATGCTCCTGATTCTGTTCGGCCTAAATATGACCATATTCGGCATAGGCACCAACACTGTCAGCCGTATGGACGGGGCCATTCTCCTGCTGCTGTTTATCGGATACCTTTATATGTCGTTCAAAAAGGACGCGGGCAACGATGAGAGCACAGAGCCGGCCAGATCATATTCCACAGTCCTGGCCATCGTAATGATTGCAGGAGGACTCGCCTCCCTTGTTTTCGGAGGACGCATTTTCGTCAACTCGGCCACTGAACTGGCACGTATGTCAGGAGTCTCCGACGCATTCATAGCAATAACCGTGATGTCGGTCGGCACATCGGTTCCGGAGCTGGCAACATGTGTAATCGCCGCCATAAAAGGAAAGGGGCAGCTTGCACTCGGAAACATACTCGGTTCAAACATTTCAAACATACTTCTTATAATAGGCGGTTCAGCCCTCATCAATCCTCTTACAGTTAAAGGCATTACACCTGTAGATATGGGAGTTATGCTTCTATCTGCAATCTTTATCCTTGCAAGCGCGTACCTTTTCAAGAAAAGGCGGCTTGACAGGGTCGAGGGTGCCATACTTGTTGCTATGGATGTGGCATATATCGCCTATCTTGTATCAACTGTATTAATCTGACGGATATGGGAAAATTATATGATGAACTTTGTCAGGACTACCGGGTAAGAGAAGGTCTGAAGACCTGTATCAACTGCGGTACCTGCACTGCCATCTGCCCTGCTGCGGAATTTTATAGATATGACCCAAGAAGGATTGTCGACATCGTACAGAGCAAAGACGAGGAAGAGATTGAAAAGCTTCTCAAAAGCGAGCAGATATGGTACTGCGGCGAATGTATGTCCTGCGTGACAAGGTGTCCGCGCAAAAACGGTCCCGGACTCGTGATCATGGCTTTGCGCAACCTTTCCGCAAAGACGGGATATTTCATCAATTCGGAAAAAGGACGTCAGCTCTACCCTCTTACAAAGATGCTTACAGGCAATATCCTGAACTATGGGTACTGTATCTATCCTGAGACATTCAGATGGGAGGACCACATAGAATCCGGCCCTGTATGGAAATGGCATACCGAACATCTGAAGGATTCGTTTGAGCGTCTCGGCGCAAACTACCAGGGAGACGGTCCGGGAGTGCTGAGAAAGATACCTCAGGAATCGCTTGATGAGCTGAAGGCCATCTTTGATGTGACAGGAGCCACAGAAAGGATCGAGACGGTGGAGAAAGCCTCAAAGCAGAAAGCCGAGGAAATGGGACTTACAATGGAGGAATATTTCAGAATGACATTTGAAAAGAGCTCTCCAGGACATCTGAACAATGAATAATTATGATATATCAAGGTAAACAGAAGATATGGGCGGATTATCAGAAAGAGATTCCTGATGACCACTGGTTCTATGTAAGGAGCTGCATAAGGCAGAATTTTTTCCCGGCATCAGAAAAGATGATGCTGGAAATATGCCGCAATGTGCTCGGAAAGGACTTTTATGAAACGGAGCACCATACTACCTGCGGAGGTATCGCCTATCATTGTGACACTATCCCCCAGGAGACCGTGATGACGATCGTCGCACGCCAGTTCGCGCTTATGACCGAGGCTGGATATGAAAATTATGTCGCATCCTGCATCACCTCATTCGGCAACTATCTTGAAATCCTTGAGACCTGGAACGAGTTTCCGGAGCTTGAGACAAGGATACGCGAACTGCTCTGGAAATCCTGCCGAAGGGAATTCAACAGGCCGAAATATATCGCCCACGCAAGCGATCTGATATACAAGTACCGCAATGAAATCGCATCAAAGGCCAGATTCCATCTCGTAAACAAGGAGACGGGAGAACCTCTGAAAGTCGTGGAGCATATCGGATGCCATTATTCAAAGATGTTCCCTTCCAAAGGAGTCGGAGGGGCTGAATATCCATACGTCCTCTGCGGTATGATAGAATCCTGGGGCGGAAATGTAATCGACTATCCAGAGCGCAGGCATTGCTGCGGATACGGTTTCCGCCAATACCATATAAAGGCCAACAGAGGCTATTCCATATCGAACACCCACAAGAAGTTCGAATCCATGGAGCCTTACCATCCGGATATGATCATAACCAACTGTCCGGGATGCCCTTATTTCCTCGACAGATGGCAATATGCAATATCTGAGATGGAGGGAAAGACATACGGCGGAAACGGCTATGGAATCCCTGTGCTGACATACGAGGAAGTCGCAGGCCTGGTACTCGGCTATGACCCTTGGGATCTGGGACTTCAGCTGCACCAGGTGGCAGTGGAGCCTCTTCTGGACAAGATGGGAATACAGTATGATCCGGAGACCAAATACAAGGGAATCAACAACAAGGACCTTTTGAGACCGGAGCTTCCGGGCATTCTCAAATGCTGCTGACAAGGATATGTCGTATTAAAATTTAAACCAAAGATCAGATGAAAGAAAACATTATCATAATCGGAGGCGGAATAGCTGGACTTGAGGCAGCGGGACAGCTTATCAGATTGGGATACAATCCGATTATCATAGAAAAGGAAGATCATCTCGGAGGTCACGTGGCCGACTGGAACTGCCTTTTTCCTGATATGAGTTCCGCTGAGGAACTGGTTTCAAAGCTCATAAAGAACGCAGCGGAAGCCAATATATTCACCAATACGGAAATACTTTTCATCAACCGTCTGAAAGACAACTACAATGTAATGCTTTCAAACGGAATATCAATCATAGCTCGTGTCGTCCTCTTCGCCACAGGGTTCAAATTGTTTGAGGCTGCAAAGAAGGAGGAATACGGCTATGGCATTTATGACAAAGTGATTACGAACAGGGACCTCGAGCATTGGTTCAATACGGGAGACGACAGCAGGATAGATACTGATGAAATGGAAGCCATAGGATTCGTGCACTGCGTCGGATCACGTGACGAAAAGGCCAAGAATCCTCAGTGCTCCAAAGTATGCTGCATCACTGCCGTCAAACAGGCAATAGAGATGAAGCAGAAGTTTCCTCAGGCGAGAATATACTGTTTCTATATGGACCTCAGGATGTTCGGCAAGAAATACGAGGATTTCTACATATCGGCGCAGAGGGACTACGGCATCCGCTTCATCAGAGGCCGTGTCTCGGAAGTCAGCGAAAACATAGACGGGAAAGTCATTGTAAAGGCGGAGGATACACTTGCGGGCAAACCTGTAAAGGTGACACTTGACCTGCTCGTGCTTATGTCTGGAATGGTATGCAATCCGGACAGCACCAAGGTTGCCGGAATGGTCGCTCTTCCAGCCGATACCGACGGATTCCTCAAAAGCCGTGACAATATAGCGGACATAACATCATCACCGAAGGACGGCATATTCTACGCCGGAGCCTGCACCGGACCGAAGACAATTCCGGAAACCCTTGCCGAAGCCCGTACCGCCGCCCTCAATATACACACATATCTGCAATAATGGATTTCGGATTCGGCATAGCTCCAAGTTCAGCGATCAACCTGGACAGGACTGACCTTGAAAAATTTGAAAAGGTCCACGATATGGAACCGGACATATACAAATGTATGGCCTGCGGCTCCTGCAGCGCGACTTGCCCTGCAGGCAGATTCACCGGTATGAGCCTGCGCAAGGTGATCCTTGACCTCCAGAGGGGCAAGGAAGCTGAAGCCATATCTATGCTCAAAGGCTGTATGCTGTGCGGAAAGTGCTCTATGGTATGCCCCCGTGGAATAAACACACGGCATCTTATACTTTCCATTTGTCGGACATATAAAGAAGAATAAGGTGAGAGAGAGATTTTTGACTGGCTACAACGATTTTGTACTGCCGTTTATGATCGGGATGATTTTCATCCTGACATACTGCGTAATAGGACTCGTGAGAATCATTCTCCAGCTGCCAAAAGATGACAGGAGGAAGTTTTTCCTGTCGCTGATAAACCCTGTGACAATGATGAAAAACATCAGGGACATCATCTGCGACTGTCTTCTCCACGTCAAAATATGGAAACGCAACAAACTGCTCGGATATATGCACTCCAGCATCGCATTCGGATGGTTTATGCTGATTGTGATAGGACACATAGAAGTATTCCTTTATGTTCCGCACCGCGCCAAGTTCCTGTATTATCCTATTTTCTTCAGATATTTTGTAGCGGAGACGGACACCACCCTGAAAGGTTCCCTGCTCTTTTTCCTTATGGACTTTTTCCTGCTGGTAGTACTCAGCGGAATCTTTCTGGCTATGATAAAAAGGATAAGGTCAAGATTTTTCGGAATGAGAAGGACGACAAACCCAAGTTTCCTTGATCTTGTCGGTCTGTATTCATTGTGGGCAATATTCCCTCTCCGTCTGCTTGCCGAAGGATTTACTGCGGATATCAGCGGAGGGTCGTTCCTGACAAAATCTCTTAACCACGTATTTACAGCATTTCTCGGAAACCACGTGAATATGCTGCCGACCTGGTGGGCATATTCTCTCGCGCTCGGAGTCTTCTTCTGCGTTCTGCCTTTCACCAGATATATGCACATTCCGACCGAAATCCTGCTCATCCCCCTAAGGAATGCAGGTATCAGGATTACAAACGCGAGGAAAGGCCTGGCAAAGGCACAGGTGTACTCCTGTCCGAACTGCGGTCTGTGCATTGACGCCTGCCCTATGGGCGTCATGAAGACCAATATCAAAGATACGACTGTCTATCTGAACCGCCAGATACGCAGACGCAACGAGAACCGTATAGAAGAGATAAGCGACAAATGTCTGCTGTGCGGAAAATGTACGGCAATATGTCCTGTAGGAGTGGAAGGCGACAAACTCCGTATCGCACAGAGATCCATAAGAAAATACGGGATCAGCCCGGACTGCTCATCAATAGATACGTCCGGACTTATAGAGGAATGCAATTTCAGCGGCCCGTCTGACGGGAAGGTCCTGTATTTCGCAGGATGTATGACAGCACTTACCCCAAAAATCAGCAGAGCGATGTGCAGCGTCCTATCATCCGCCGGAATCCAATACGAAATGATGGACAGGGACGGAGGAATCTGCTGCGGACGTCCTGTCATGATGGCCGGAAGGGTTGAACAGGCCGAGGAGATGATTCGCAAGAATACAGAAATCATAAAGGCCAGCGGAGCATCCGTGCTGCTTCTCTCCTGCCCTATCTGCTACAAGATTTTCAAGGAAAAATACAGACTGGAAGGGATAAGGGTTGTCCACCATACGGAATATCTCAAGGAACTGATAGACTCAAAGAGCATAAGGATCAGCAGAAATGACTTGAAATACGTATACCACGACCCTTGTGAGCTCGGACGTGGATGCGGAATATATGAAGAGCCGCGCAAGGTGATATCCGAAGCCGGAGAACTTGTGGAAGCTGGAAAACACCACAAAGAAAGCATCTGCTGCGGAGGCAGCCTCGGAAGTCTTTCACTCGGATTCGACAAGAGACAGCCTATGACTGAAAATGCACTGAACAATCTGACAGCAGCTTCTCCTGATGTGATAGTTACAGCCTGCCCTCTGTGCCTGAGCACATTCAGCCGTTACGCCGACCGTCCGGTAGAAGACATCGCCGAGATCATAGACAAGAATATGGCACGGCAGGCATAAGGCATTGCAAAAGAAGTTTAAAACATTATTGATATGGCATTTACACCTACAGATTATGTACTTATGGACTGCGGAACAGGAAGGAAGTTCGCAGATGAGGGATGGACGCTTGCAGACCCCAAAAGTACAAAACCGGCTCTCGTAAGGGCCGTCTATGAAAAAAAGACTTTCGATTTGAGGGATGACCTCGAAGGATTCTACAAATTTGCAGACTGGCTGCCGATAAAGAGGACGCTTTCACATTCCTGCGCCCCTGTAACATACAAAAGCAAAGGGATGGCATCCTATCTCGGACTGGAAAACCTCTATATCACATTCTCAGGATATTATCCTCAAATAGGGGCAAATATGGAGACCTGTTCATTCAAGGAGACCGAGGCATATTCGGTATGCGCAAGACTTCCGGAAGACAATGACAGGATACTCGTCGTGGCTTCAGCAGGAAATACAGCACGCGCATTTGCCAAAGTATGCTCGGACAACAATATTCCTCTGCTACTGTCCATTCCGGAGGACAACATAAATGCATTGTGGTTCAAGAAGCCTTTGAACAGCTGCGTAAAAATCATCGCATCGCCCAAAGGATCCGACTATTTCGATGCGATAACACTTTCGGACAAAGTATGCAGCTCACCGAAATTCATGGCGGAAGGCGGAGCCAAGAACATTGCACGCAGGGACGGTATGGGTACGACACTGCTGTCGGCCGTTGCCCACATAGGAAGGATTCCTGACGCTTATTTCCAGGCTATCGGAAGCGGCACGGGTACTATAGCCGTATGGGAGAACAATCTCAGGCTTATAGAGGACGGACGTTACGGAACCCACAAGATGAGACTCTATCCTTCCCAGAACGATCCGTTCACGATTATGTATGATTCATGGAAAATGAAATCACGTGAACTTGCCCCGATGACTCCGGAGCAGGCCCGTCATTGTGCCGCTGTGATCGATGCGAAGGTGCTGTCCAACAGGAAACCTCCTTATTCACTTGCCGGAGGTCTGTATGATGCTATGTGCGACGCTTCAGGAGATATGTACAAGGTAAGCAATGAAGAGCTTGCAATATGGAAAAAACGCTTCAAGGAACTGGAGGGCATCGACATATATTCAGCTGCTGCAGTCGCTGCAGCCAGCGTTGAAATGGCTGTAAAGGACGGTTCCGTCAAAAAGGACGAAATAATTATGCTCAACATTACAGGAGGCGGCGAAGAATTGAGCAAATCACAGACAGATGTCGTATATGCCGTACCTGATCTGGTACTTGATCCGTCTCTCAGCGAAGAAGAGATCATCAGTGCCGTAGAAAAGTTGTTTTAATGCAATAAATATTGAATATGCTTGAATTTTTACAGACCAATCCGATACAGCTTGATTCCTTGGACCTCAAAAGCAAAGTCACGGAAGTGGCGGAAATAATAACGACCACTCCTCCCAACGAGCTTCTGACAAATATGATTGAAAAAGGCATAGGGTTCGGGCTCAAAGTGCTTTCTGCCCTTGCCATCTATTTCATCGGAGCCTGGCTTATCAAACGCATAAGGATTTTCCTTACCGGAGTTTTCACAAGACGCAACACGGAAAAGGCGATATCGTCTTTTGTGACAAGCCTTGTCAGCATCTCCCTGACCGTCCTGCTGATAATAATAACAGTAGGTACGCTCGGAATCAATACAACCTCGCTTGCAGCCCTGCTTGCCGCAGGAGGTATGGCCATAGGTATGGCACTCAGCGGAACAGTGCAGAATTTTGCCGGAGGCATTATGCTGCTGGTCTTCAGACCGTTCAAGGCAGGTGACTTCATTGAGGCCCAGGGATTCTCAGGTACCGTCACGGAAATCAATATAGTCAACACCAAGCTCACCACCACTGACAACAGGGTAATATTCATTCCCAACGGAGCTCTGTCCAACGGGAACATAAACAATTATTCCCAGAACCCTGTACGCCGCCTCGAATGGCTGATAGACGTGGAATACGGCTCATCATCTGATGATACCAAAGCTGTGCTCAAATCCATAATAAGTTCAGAACCAAGGATAATAGATACGACGAAAGGTGCTCCTGCAGATCCGATGATTGAGCTGAATGCTCTCAGGGACAGCAGTGTGCAGTTTATAATGAGAGCCTGGGTGCAGGCTTCGGACTACTGGGATGTATTCTTTGCAATAAATGACAGGATATACCACGAGCTGCCGAAGCAGGGCATACAGTTCCCGTTCCCTCAGCTCGATGTGCATATCAACAGAGACTGAACTTCTGCAGGTATATAAAAAATACGGCGGACCCGAATGGCCCGCCGTATTTTTATGTTCTTAAACTTTATTCCGCTGATTCACGCTCGGCTTTGAGCTTCTCTTTCGAAACGATAGGATTGGCATAGATACCGAGGAAAATCTGTCTCAGTTCATTGCGGTCCAGCTCCGGCTCGACTGTAGAAAGCTGTTTCTCCATATACTCCACAAAAGCTGCATATTCTTCCTCCGTATATTGCCCGGCATACTTTCCTTCCCCGCCGATTATATCGTATGCGATATAATTCGTTTTCCAGAGCTTGTATCCTTCGATTACACGGATATCCACAGCGTGGCGGATGAGCTGGTAGCGGTCGTTCTTGTCACAGAGTGAAGCCGCCTCGATCTCCTCTTCAGTAAGCGGAGCACCTATATTAAGGTGTATGTTGCCTTTCTGCTGTTTGATTCCTGTTAGTATGCTGTTGAGGTCCTCCCCGTCAGCCTTCACATATTTCTGAGTCCTTGAAATCAGAATCTCCCTTGCCTTCAGCACATCACAAGGCTCATATTCATAAGATATGCTCATCGGGATGATGTTCAGTTCCCTGAAGTTGGCAAGGAAATCGGAAGTTCCGCTCATATCAAGCATTTTGAGCAGGCCCTGCTCGGTAGTGTCAAAGCCGTCCTTGGTACGTCCCTGCCTCTGTGCAAGCCAGATTGAACTTTTGCCGGACGTGATGCTCAGTCTTATATATTCCGAAAGCATCTGTGAGGAAAGGTACAATTCCCTGGCGGAAATTCCTCTCACCACCTTGATCATCCTGTTGGAACGGATAAGGTACTCAATGAACGGATTTGTGATAAGATTGTCACCCACGGCAATCTCTGTCATAGGAATGTTGTTCCTGTACAGGACAAGCTGGGTAATCGCCGGGTCCAGTATTATATCCCTGTGGTTTGACAGGGCAAGAAACTTTCCTTTGGTCACATCGATATTGGCTACACCATCGTATGAAAAATTGTGAGCGGTATTCTTCAGGACCCACTCTACAACCTTTGACATGACTAATATCTGGAAATCATCAATGCTTTTGACCTGTTTCAGAAGCTGCTTGAGGAAATCAGGCTCCTTGTCCGGAAAGAAATAACGGGAAACACCTGCAAGAACCGGATTCTCCGCAACCTTCCCCAAAGCTTCCACCGCCTCGGCATCAGAATATGGACTGATGCTTTCAAATTTTGAGAAGTCTATCATAATTCAACGTCAGTTCGACGGATTAATTAAATATTCAAAGATTCCAAAAATGATTTTAAAATCCTCGACAAAGGTATAACTTTCCTACGATATATCAAATAGCGCATCTGAGCCGCATTTCAGCGGCTGCGGAAAAGCACCGAACTGTCACCGTAGCTCAGGAAACGGAATCCGTTGCCGATAGCGTAATCGTATATCTGACGCCAGCGGCCTCCTATAAATGCGGAAATAAGCAGCAGCAGTGTACTTTGAGGCTGATGGAAATTGGTCACCAATATATCAACCACGCGGAAACGGTATCCCGGCACTATTATTATCCTTGTCCCGACCGAAAGGCTGTCAAGACCATTCCTGTCAAGATATTCCACAATGGCTCCGACAGACTCCTCTACAGTATAAGGATAGTCCCTGACGTAAGGCTCCCATTGCCCCACATCTGAAGGACGGCCCTCCTCTATACATTTTACCCCTACATAATACAATGATTCGAGAGTCCTCACAGAAGTGGTGCCGACCGCTATCACTGTCCTGACACTTTCCTTCAGCTTTACAAGCAGCTCCCTTGTCACGACAAAAGGCTCCCTGTGCATAGTATGCTCAGCGACATTCGAACTCTTTACCGGAAGAAAGGTACCTGCCCCCACGTGAAGGCATACCGTCTCCATATCCACGTTTTTCGCCTTTATACGGTCTAGAACCTCATCTGTAAAATGCAGCCCTGCCGTAGGAGCGGCTACAGATCCCCTGTAACGGGCATACAGAGTCTGATAACGTTCCTGGTCCACCGCTTCCGTATCCCTGTTGAGATATGGAGGAATAGGGATGGAGCCGCACACCTCCAGTACCTTTGAAAAAGGAGAGGAATCTTCCCATCGGAATTCGACAACAGATGTCTCCCCGTCACGTTCCAGCAGCGATGCAGTAAGCCCCATATCCGCTATATTACGGTCATTTTCAGGGTTGTACAGCGAAAGCACATCGGATTTCCACTTTTTGACATTTCCTACAATACATTTCCAGACACATTTTGATGTAGCGGCAAATACAAGATTATATTCCACCGGATCATAAGGTTCCAGGCAGAATATCTCTATATGCGCTCCTGTAGCCCTCTGGAAATGTAGCCTGGCAGGCACCACTTTGGTATCATTGAATACCATAATGGAGTTCTCAGGCAAAATATCAGGGAGATCATAGAATCTATGCTCACTTATTTCTTCATTGCGGTACTCGAGAAGCTTTGAAGCATCGCGCCTTTCCAAAGGATATTTGGCAATCCTCTCATCGGGCAGAGGATAATTGTAATCTTCTATTCTTATATCAGGAATCATATTTTTCATAAGCCTATGAAACTCTTTTGAATTTATCCCAAATTTTTCCGGTGCGAATTTACGCAATTGTCGCGACATAGTAAAATTAACTTTTGTGAATCACAAAACAATACTTCTTAGGATATATTTGTAAATTAGTTTCTGCTGAACAGGTGTCTGATTCACATAATTTCGGCTGTTCAATAAATTGACATAAGTTTATCTAATATCTATATTTCATCAGACATAATCACATTAAAATCAGTTATTTATATGTTATTATATATATCATTTATTTAATTTATGGATGTAAATATCATAC
>VSOK01000051.1 GCA_009774765.1 Bacteroidales bacterium | reverse complement strand
ATATTATGATGCTTATTATTTTAATGCCACAAATATAGTGAATAATATGCTATACAACAAAAGAGCCTGCTATAAATAAAGAATGAACATCCGAATTTTATCTAATGGAATCTTTTAAAAGTAAAAAAAGGCACACCGATATCACATCGACATGCCTTCAAAAACTATGACAGCAAAAAGAAACAATTAAACGAATTTATCTATGTTGAAAGCCTCCACCTTCTTGGATGCGGTCTTTCGTTTTGCCAACGGTCTGCCCGATTCATCCAGACATTCGCTGACCAGGCGGTTTACCTTTTCCTGATTACTCAACTTGTCCGTGAGAAAAGATAGTATAACCGTATCGTGCATCTTGTGATGTATGGTAGTGGCTGCACGTATGGCTTTCTCTTCATCCGGATTTTCAGATATCAGCACCTCTGCCACATTGTTTATATCCTCAAAGGTCATGGCTGTGTCAAAATCCGGGTCAGGTTCAGCATCCACAGGAGCCATCAATTCTTCTTTTTCCTCTTTGGTGAGACCTTTTTCTTCCTGTATTACATCATCCGGACTGATTTCCTCATCCTCCTCTATCGGCTCTTTTTCCATAGGTTCGGAACGTGTCGGAGTTTTTCTCGCCACTTCCGGGTCTTCGAGATAGACAATTTTTGTCTTGCCGATTACATCTACAGTAACAGCAGAAGACGGCTGTGCCGTTTGCCTGTTCTGTGCGTCGGTCTTTTTCCTGCGCCTTGCCTTTTTATTGGCGTCACGCGCTTTTTGTTCCGAACGTTTCTTTTGGTATTTCCATAGATTGATGCGGACTATGCGCATCAAGCGGTAGGCTTTCTCCCAAATGCCATACATTTCCCGATTGAAGATGAATATCCACAGTTGCCGGAATATGAAAACCGCACACACGAGTTTTACCGTGAAATAAATTTTTGCTTCCATGGCTACAGGGGTTTATTTATGGCTTCCGTGTATAATTCAGACATCTCATCCTCATATTTCGTCAGATGCTCATCAATGATTGTGCTTACATATCCGGACATGGATGTCTCCGGAGCGACAACAGCCAAGAATCGCTTGATGAAAGCATAGCTATCCCTGTTTATGTAAACCTGGATTCGATTGCCTATAGGGTGATTTACCAGATATGTCATTCGATACGATGAATCTTCAACGATTTGAATTGAAGACGTGTTGATGGCATCCTTTAAGGCTGGTGTATAAGCGGTGTCTTCCCAAGTATCCGGTTCCGCTTTGCCGGAAGTTTCAGGCGGAGGAACGTGGACGTGTTTTCCGGTGCTTTTGCTCTTGCGCATTCTTTTATGAATGAACAATCCGAAACTGCAAACTGTGTAAACGATGCAGGCAATGGCCGCAACGTGAAAGATAATCTGTGTCATGACTAAAATGGTTTTAATGGTTTGTAATATTCTTTGTTATACAATTCGTTGATTTCCTCCCAATGCTGCTGGATATGGTCAACGAGGATGTTGCTTATATACCCCGATATGCTCATGTCGGGGGCAATAACCGGAAGGATGCGCTTGATGCATTCGGCCACCTCGCGGTTTATATAGACATGGGAACGGTTGGATGCCGGAATGTTTACCAGATACTTGTCTCTATAGTTACCTGCTTCATCTTTCTTTTTTCGAGGTTTTACAGGGGACGTTTTTTCTGACTGTATCTCAACCGGTTCGGCAGCTGGAGCATGTTCCGGATTTTTGACGGGTATGGATTCCTGTCCTGGTTGTTCCGTATTCTCGTTCATGGGTTGCTCCCTGCCGAAGACAGGAATATCCCCGACAATGATATTCTTGAGGATATCCTCATTCACTTCCACTTTTTTCTTTGTCATACGTGTTCCAATTTAAGTTTGACAATAAGTTCCTCCGCCAGTTCCTTCAGACCGCTTCCTTCCAACTGCTTGGGAGGAGGAGGCAGCAGGGTGCAGCGGAAAAAGTCACGTTTCGCATGGGTAATTTCTTTCTCGTAGCGGCATAAATCGGGAAGTTTGCTGTCAAGGACAGTCAGATGCAGTTCCCTCATGACCTCTGCATAGGATTTGTAAATTTCCACGTTGGTACGCTTTTTCAACTTGTTCCAAAAGAATAGAATATCCTTGAGCGGCACATCTTTCGTGTTCTTGACATAATCAAGCACCGTCGTGGAAAAGGCGAGTGTGCTCTGCATGATGATAAGATCGGGAGTGGTGGGAGTCAGGACATAATCCATATTGACGATGGTGCGGAACACTCCCGTAGCTTCCACCGTTCCGGGCAAATCCACAAAAATCAGGTCATAGTCACCGCTTGCGGCAAGCTTGTCCGCTGCTTCCCTTGCCTTCTCGGAAGTAGCCCCGACAATCGGATAGGCCTTCTTTGGTACGCGATTCCATTGCTGCTGTAGCAATTGTTGAAAATAGGCACTGTTGGCAATGGCTTTTTTGTCCCGTTCCCTCATGCGCACGAGGCTGTGCTGTGGAGAATCACAATCAATGATTGCCACGTTCAGGTTTTTCTCGAAATGGAGGTAGCTGGAAAGCACTACCGTCAAGGCCGATTTCCCGACACCTCCCTTTTGGTTGCTGACTGCAACGAATAAAGGCTCTTTGCTCATAATCTTTTCTTTTTACGGGTTATTGAATATTTGTCTGTTTCATCCGTCAATCCGTGAACGCTTCCTTCCAACCAACCACGGTATGCTTCATCCGTTATTCCGACCGGTAACTTATCCGTTATCGCATCCTTCCGTCAATGGCCGGTCTGTTGGTCATGACATTCCGATAATTGTCATATCCGACATTGCTTCCACTATCCGGACCGATAACGGAAGCATCAAACAATATGACCATTATACCATTATCGGAAGCGCGGTTTCATCCGTTCACGCTGCAAATAAAAGGGTATTTTTTCATACCGGCACTATGTTTCAAGGGAGGTGACGACCTATGTCATCGTTTATCATCACGTTACACATAACTCACTATTTCACAACAATATATACCGCCGTAACTTTGCACCAACAACGGGACGGATACCGCTGCGGGGCTTTCCCGAGGCCGAAGAATGAGTCTGGAGGGTCAAACACAATTTGACGGAAGGAAAATTCATGTTCAAGCGAACATAGCAAGTTGTGTTTTGGGCAGCCCGAAATGATTCGGGCAACCCAAAACAACTTGCCACTCGCCTGACGGCTCGGGGAGGATTCACTCCAAAGTCGTGAATCCGGGACGGAAGATCAGAAACTGAAAATATCAATGCGTATGGAAGAAAACAAGAACAAAAAAGCGAGAAAAAGCGTAGGCAGGAAGTCAAAAACAGACCCGGCTGTATACCGCTATGGTATCAAATTCAACTCACAGGAGAACGATAAATTTGAACTTCTGTTTCAAAAGTCAGGTATGACTTATCGTGCAAGATTCATAAAAGCGGTACTTCTGAACAAGGAAATCAAGGTAGTGAAAATCGACAAGGCGACGATGGATTATTATATTCGCCTGACCAATTTCTACCATCAATTCCAAAGCATCGGCAACAACTACAACCAGACGGTGAAAGCCGTAAAGACAAACTTCGGGGAGAAACGGGCTTTCGTCCTGCTCCGTAATCTGGAAAAGGCAACGATAGACCTGGTGCTGTTGAGCAAGCGGATTATCATGCTCACCCGTGAATTTGAGGATGCCTATCTCATCAAGAAGCAAAGGGAGGAGGAATGACATGGTGGCGAAAATCAACCGGGGTGTATCGCTCTACGGGGCGATCACCTACAACCAACAGAAAGTGAATGACGCCACCGCGCGTATCATATCGGGAAACCGCATGATTACCGAGGCAGGCAACCCGGAACGTGTCATGCAGCAGACCCTATGGGCATTCGAGAATTACCTGTTGGCTAACAAGAACACGGAGAAGCCGGTACTGCATATCTCCCTGAACCCTTCGGTAGACGACCGCCTTACGGATGCCCAATTCGCGGAACTGGCAAAAGAGTATATGCAGCGGATGGGCTATGGCGATCAGCCTTACATTGTATATATGCACGAGGACATAGACCGGAGGCATATCCATATAGTCTCCACCTGCGTGAACGAGAAAGGTGAAAAGATAGACGACGCCTACGAGTGGAACCGCTCGATGAAAGCCTGCCGGGAACTGGAAAAGAAATTCGGGTTGAAACAGGTGGATGACAAGCGCAAGGAACTATTGGAGCCGTATCTGAAAAAGGCTGACTACCAAAATGGTGATGTGAAGCGGCAGGTTTCCAATATCGTCAAGAGTGTATTCTCCACTTATCGTTTCCAGTCTTTCGGCGAGTACAGCGCCTTGCTCTCCTGTTTCAATATCGAGGCGAAACAAGTAAAAGGCGAATTTGAAGGAACACCCTATAATGGAATTGTCTATACGATGACCGATGATAGTGGCAAGCCGATATGTACGCCCGTCAAATCTTCTCTTATCGGAAAACGCTACGGCTACGAGGGATTGGAAAAGCGTATCGGGTACAACGCCCGTGAATACAAGAACAAGAAATGGCAACCGAAGATACGGAACGAAGTGGCGCTTGCCATGCACGGATGCCGTGGAAACAAGGAGGAGTTCACCCGTTTGCTCGCCGGGAAAGGTATTGATGTGGTATTCCGTGAAAATGATGAAGGACGTATCTATGGCGCAACTTTCATCGACCATAAGAACCGTGAGGTATATAACGGTTCCCGACTTGGAAAAGAGTTTTCGGCAAACGCTTTTGAGCGGCTGTTTAACAGTCCGACCAATATGCCTGACTTGGATATGCCAATGCCTGCTCTTAATCGGCAAAGCGACTTTTCATCCGACATGGAAAATTCCATTGAGCAGGCTTTCGGAATCTTCTGCATTGACACCAACGGTCCCGATCCGCAGGAAGAGGCACTTGCCCGCAGGCTGCAACGCAAGAAGAAAAAGAAACGCCGCTCACGCGGAATATCCTGATTACAGATTTTATAAACCATTAAAACTATATCATTATGCAACAAGAAGATGATTTGAGAGGACTGGCCAAGGTCATGGAGTTCATGCGTGCCATATCCATCGTGTTTATTGTCATCCACGTCTATTGGTTCTGCTACCGGTCATTCGTGGATATGGGTATCAATATCGGGGTAGCCGACAGGATACTCCTGAATTTCCAAAGAACGGCGGGGCTTTTCAGCAACCTGCTCATAACAAAGGTCTTTGCCGTCATATTCCTCGCCCTCTCGTGTTTGGGCACTAAAGGCGTTAAAAACCAGAAGATGACATGGCGGAAGATATACGCCGCTTTCCTTGCCGGACTGGTGCTGTTCTTCATGAACTGGTGGATGCTCGACTTGCCGTTCAGTCCGATGGTCAATACCGCCCTATACACGACAACACTTACTGCCGGGTATATCCTGCTACTGATGTCAGGCGTGTGGATAAGCCGGATGCTGAAACACAACCTCATGGAGGATGTATTCAATACCGCCAATGAGAGTTTCATGCAAGAGACCCGGCTCATGGAGAACGAGTATTCCGTGAACCTGCCGACAAAGTTTGTCTATCAAGGCAAGGAATGGGACGGATGGATAAATATCATCAATCCCTTCCGCGCTACCATCGTGCTTGGGACGCCCGGTTCGGGCAAGAGTTATGCAGTGGTGAATAATTACATCAAACAGCAGATTTCCAAAGGATTTGCAATTTATCTGTATGATTATAAATTCGATGATCTTTCCGTCATAGCCTATAACGAGTTGTTGAAGAACCTCGATAAATACAAGGTTAGACCGGAATTCTATGTGATAAATTTCGACGACCCGCGACGCAGCCACCGGTGCAATCCCATCAATCCGAAATTCATGGTGGATATCAGCGATGCCTACGAATCGGCATACACCATACTCCTGAATTTGAACAAGACATGGATACAGAAACAGGGTGATTTCTTCGTGGAATCCCCGATTATTCTATTGGCGGCTATTATATGGTACTTGCGCATCTATCAGGACGGTAAATACTGCACGTTCCCTCACGCGATAGAATTTCTGAACAAACCGTATGCCGATATTTTCACAATTCTCACCTCGTACCCATCTTTGGAAAACTACCTTTCCCCGTTCATGGATGCTTGGCAAGGGGGCGCACAAGACCAGCTCCAGGGCCAGATAGCATCGGCAAAAATTCCGCTTTCAAGGATGATTTCTCCGCAGCTTTATTGGGTGATGACCGGCGATGATTTCACGCTCGACCTGAACAATCCTGAACACCCTAAGGTCTTGTGTGTCGGCAACAATCCGGACCGCCAGAACATCTATTCCGCAGCCCTCGGACTGTACAACAGCCGTATTGTGAAACTTGTGAATAAGAAAGGGCAACTCAAATCTTCCATCATCATAGATGAATTGCCCACAATCTATTTTCGCGGCATCGACAATCTGATTGCCACTGCCCGAAGCAACAAGGTGGCGGTCTGTCTCGGCTTCCAGGACTTCTCGCAGCTGACCCGTGACTACGGCGAGAAAGAAGCGAAGGTAATCCAAAATACGGTGGGCAACATCTTTAGCGGACAGGTCGTGGGAGAAACGGCGAAGACCCTTTCGGAACGCTTCGGCAAGATACTCCAGCAGCGGCAATCCATCTCCATCAACCGGCAGGACACTTCCACCTCCATCAACACGCAAATGGACTCTCTCATTCCTGCATCGAAAATCGCTAACCTGTCGCAGGGTACGTTTGTGGGCAGTGTGGCGGATAATTTTGGGGAAGAGATTGACCAGAAGATATTCCATGCCCGTATCATTGTCGATAACAAGAAGGTGGCAGCGGAAACCAAAGCCTACAAGAAAATACCCGTCATCAACGAGTTCAAGGATGCGGACGGCAACGACATCATGCAACAGCAGATAGACCGGAACTATTCCCAGATAAAAGCGGACGTGGTGCGGATAATAGAGGATGAGATAACCCGCATAAAGAACGACCCCGACTTGAAACACCTGATACCACAGGAAGAAAATGACAAGGACAATGAATAGCAATTGAAAGGCCGCTTTTTTATTTCAGCCTGCAAAGGTCGTCCCGTGCCTTTTGGATTGAGCAAGGCCGTGCCCTACGGGTTTTCGGGAAAATCTTCCGCGCTTCGCTTGCGGTATTTTCCCGAAAAGCCTTGCACAATCCGGCACGGA
The DNA here is from genome assembly GCA_009774765.1 of Bacteroidales bacterium. Lineage (GTDB taxonomy): Bacteria > Bacteroidota > Bacteroidia > Bacteroidales > UBA932 > Cryptobacteroides. The sequence continues at coordinate 8,792 of VSOK01000051.1, read as the reverse complement.
ACGGTAAGGCAGGCAAGAAATAAAATACCGGCTCGCCGGTCGGAAATGTTTAACGAACTAAAAAACAAGTTATGGGCAAGACAAGAGTAGTCAATATCCGCAAGGAATCCTGTGACGTTTACATAGGAAGAGCGGGACATGGGAAAGACGGTTATTTCGGAAATCCGTTCAGGCTGGAAGCTACAATGGCAAGGGGCGGCACGCTGGACCGTTACAGGAAGTATTTCTACCATCGTTTAAGCACGGATGAAGAGTTCCGCAGAAGAATCGGAGAATTGCGGGGCAAGACATTGGGGTGTTTCTGCAAGCCGAACCCTTGCCACGGGGACATCATTAAGGAATATCTGGAACGCATGAAGGGACGTACCGATGAAATAGCCATAGAAAAGACCTACTGGAAAGGAGTGGCTTATCCAATCAGGGAAATCCAAGCCGGCAATGATATTTTCAGGGTGTCGGTAAAAAGCCTGTGCGATGAGCTGGTGGACGATATGCGTAACGGCATTTACGAGGCGATGGAAGCGAGCGAGGAAATTAACGGTTATTGTACGGACGAGGAACTATGTACACTGACCGATGATGACCTGTACAAAATGTGTTGTTGAAACAAAATGAAATTCAAACAATAAAAAACTAAAGGGCATGAAAAAGAGGAGCAACTTCACACCGATGAAAAGATTCCATGAGATTCTTGACCGTTATGGTCTGAAACTGATGGAGGTGGGAACCAACCACCTGAGAGTATTCTTTGGCAACCGGAAACTGTTCGACTACTATCCGTTGAGAATGAAATTGTTTGACTACAGACAGTGGCAACAGCTAACCTATCCGTCGGCCATGGACGGTACGGACAAATGGGAAACGAAACTGGAAAGTATTATCAATAACCTTATGGTATTACCGCAATAAACATCAAGACTATGAATGAGGACAACAGACAGACGCTCGTTTGGGACAACATTCCCGAATGGGCGATTTTCGCATTGGAGTACGGCATTGAGGAAGAATTGTTCCTGCCGAACGAGGATTTGGAAATGATAAGCCGATTCATCGGCGAGAATTTCCCGAATGGCTATACGATGAGCGTGGATTGGGGATCATGCACGGAATTCAACCCGCATCCGGCATTCGGGAAACCGTGCAAGACTTACAAGGTGACTTTTGTAACAAATTGAACATACTGCCATGAGAAAGGTAACATTAAGCGAATACAATTCCATCCCGGATGATTATCGCGACATCTGGACTGTCGAGCATTGGGACTTGCCTAATTGGGCGGAAATACGCGAGAAGTACATGGGAAAGCGTACCATGATGGTGTATGACAAGGGAACGTGCATGTTGGTGGAAGGGCTTGGATTTGAAATAGTAGACGATAGCACTTGGAAAAAGCCGGATGAAGTCAAGAAAGAGATAGGCAGTAATTATCTGCAATTCTATAATGAGCAAGGAAGTGAACCCCATTATGCGGACTGCACTATCCGATGGTGTGACACGTTGGAAACGGAAGAAGTGAGGATTGCGCTGGCGATGGATTCCGACAACGAGAAGGACAACGAGAAGGACGACGAGATATTCTTCTACTGCGACAGTATAAATGATTTGAAATCACTGGCGGACAAGGGCAAGGAAGATTTCACCATAGCCGGATGCCTCGGTTTCGGGATATACGAAGATTTATTATAAACTAAAAGTGATACGGCAATGAATACGATTTGTACAAGATGCGGCAGCTTGGATGTCTCGTGCGAGGCTATGATAAACCCCAACACCAATGAGCTGCGGAACTATACCGATGAAGCGTTCTTGTATGGTTGGTGCGAGACATGTGGCGACAGTTGTATACTGACTGATACGGACGAGGTGAAATCGGAGATTGAAAAATATTTCCGACAATTTATGGAATTGCATGTTGAAGAACCGGATTATGCTGTCTGCGACATTGTATGGAAAGACAGCAACAAGATTGAAACGGTAAAAATAAGACTATCCACGGACTGCAATCCTAATGGGGATTATGATGTTTTCTTCTATTGTAACTCCCTTTCGGAACTGTTGTCTTTGTGCGAATACGGCAAGGAAGATTTCCTTGTCACAGAAATACACTCTTTTGAGAATTTTTAAATAATAACAAATTAAAATTCAATCCAATATGAAAATTAAATGCCAGGAGCACTACGAGAAAACTATCAAGTATGCTGAAAGCATCGGAGACGAAACGTTGAAGAAATGTATCGAACGCCTCAAGCAATGGGAGGTCAACTCCAATGGCAGGTACGAAATAGAATTGTATTATGATTCCTCGCCATATTCATTCGGGTTCGCAGAAGTGGCGAAGGACGGGACAAGAGGTGTTGTCGGAGGGTTGCTCTATCATGGAAAGCCGGATCAATCATTTGCCGTAATGATTGGAGGACCGTTTCACGGGTGGAGCATACATACCTAAATTTGAAAAATCACCATTGAAAATATGTAAAAATGGGGTATTTTATCAAACTATTCAATCTAATTGCGTAATAACAAAAAAGGGTTGTTCTAATTCTTTAGTCAAATATTTAGCTGCCGCTTCCGCACCCACTTCTAACAAATTCAAATTTGATGTTTTGTAATCGACTAAATGAAGCCTGTAAATACCATCGGAATAGGTTTTAGATAAGCTGGCATTTTGTAAGGCCTGTGTTGTTTCTGAAATATTTTGTGTACATACATAAGCCCAACCCCAAGCACCTTTATTTTCATCGAAATCAGGATTTTTTGATAAAAAATCTTTTATTGCTTCGTCTGCCTTTTTACTCGCTTCTAATGCTGCGTTCCTTATTTTACGGTCAAGTTCATGTGTGACAATAAAATTAGGAATCACTCTCATTTGTTTAATAGGAAGATTATCTATTTTCAATTGACTTATATCTGTATTTGAAAAATGCGAAATACTTTCCAATGATAAAACCCTTGCAGCCGCTATTTTATTTTTATCATATTTTCTTCCAGCATTCGTAGAACCTGCGTCATATAATGTTTTAAGGTGGTTCAAAACAAGTTCCATCTCTTCATCGGTTGGAACAATGATGATGATATCAGTAAAGAAATCTGCATATTCCTTTGATAGGAAAAAGGGTAAACCTGGTACTCCGAGACTATCATATGGAAGTGCCCATCTCCATTCTCTTTCATGCGTCCAATCAATTACCTTTTCATTAAACCTATCTCCTTTTATCAAATTTGTCGCAACATAGCGATATTGTTCTTGGATGCCAATGCCAGTCTCTTTTACAGATAATAATCTGCCCTGAAAAATTCCTCTATCATCAAATTCCGCTTCCAAATGTTTCGTTGATAATCCATAAATTGCATTCCTTGCTCCTGCTGCAAATAATTCATTACGCCGAAATGCAATACCATAATTACCAACATATCCAGATACCCGTCTGGTCTTGGCATAATCTACTAAAGCATACAAAGGCATTTCAGTGAAACAGACTGCGGATTTAGGACCATATATGGTTGGGCTTAATTTACGTAACGACCAACCGCTTTTTATATATCCATCATGAAGAATTTTATTTAATATTTCGAAAGCAGAAGCATCTTCAGCTACTGAATACTCATTTTCTTCAACAGCAGTAAAAATATTATGAGATTTCCCATCCTTATCATAATAATCAGGCAATCTCATATCTCCTGTAAATCCCTCCATTATTGCTATATCTGACAATGTAGTTGGATCATCATCAGGCTTTCTGTCATGAACAAAATGAATGACCCATTCGGAAAGATCTAAACGTTGTCTCTTATAAAAATCCATGATAATTTTATGATTTTATTTTTGTAACCGATCTATCAATTGAGAGCGAACAAGGTCGTACCCCAACTGAGGATTGAACTCCCTCTCCGGACGGATAAGATTTTGTGTATCTCCTAAGAACTCAGGGTCAGACATCTTCTCTTCCATATTGTTAATGAACTGTTTGTATGTCGGTGGTTGTTGAACAACAAAAGACATATAACGGTGGTAACAACGCATAATTTCTTCGACATCAACTGATGCTTCAGACAAAGCGACATACAAGTCAAAAAGGTCACGACCCTTTTTCCTTTGGTACAAGGCTCTCAGTTTTGTTCCCAACAGTTCATTTAAACGATATGTTGTTACTTCGCACTTGCCGGAAAACCAACTGTTTTCCATTTCAAATGGTATTTTGACTAATCCGAGTTCATTGAAATGCTCAAAACAGTTTATCTCGATTTTTAAGCGTAGAGGAATTGTGGGAGGTATTTCCGACTCCATACGAAACAACATCGTGTTATTATATCGTTTTTGTTTTGTTACTCTATCCGGCAAAAAATCCAAAACTTCCCCAAGTCTGAACATTATTGGCTTTATCGGTCCGGGAGTAATTTGAACTAAGTCAATATCTTCACTATATCTGGGCTGTGGCGTCAGATATAGTTTATGAAGTGCAGTTCCTCCCCTGAATGCTAATTGTGAAGCAAGAAACTCATCGCTAAAAATAGCGACTAACGCACGTGATATAATGAGGTCTTGCTCTACTTGTGCGTTGTCATTCCATGGAACTATCTTATTCCATTGAGTTATGGCTGTTCTGTTTATCATATTTCGTCAGTTTCTATTATCGTATTTGCAAAAATTTTCCAACGGTTATTCCTTTCCGCGCAATCTTTTGATTTATTAGTAGTTAGAGGAATATATTTGAAACGCTTTACATATGAAGTCAATTCCATATATAGCGTATCTGCAATTTCTGCTGCATTTAGAACTTCATCCAGTATATATCCCAATCGTTGTATAGTTGCGATTGACGTATAACCAAACAACTTATTGGAAGCACCACGAAAATCTAATTTTTCTGTAAGTTCTTCCAATATAGTAGCTGCTCTTGAAAGTCCCCCTATATATTGCTCATATTGTACAATGTCAAGAGCTGTCAATTCTGCATTTGAATAATATATCACTCCTGTTTCAGAATTTTTTGATAACAAAAAATCTGTTGGAATTTCCTTGCGGTATACCCAAACAAGCGTATTGTTCTTTGATTGCGAAACAGAAGACTTTGGAAATACCGACATTACAGAAAATTTCTGTGGACGTTGATGAGCTGCCCCATGAATTTCTGCCGCATTTAAGAGACTAATATAATAAGGCTTGTTTAGATACGACATCAACTGATCTATGTAATATATCGGTGGTACCATTCTTTTGGCAGCATAATGAGGAGGAATAATAACGTAGAAACCTTTATAGACCGGATATATTATACCTTGTGATGACATACGGAACAAATCATTTTTAATGACCTGCTCTGAACAATGTGGTAATGCCAACCTAATTTCTTCAACTGAAAAAGTTGGAAATCCACTTATCTCTCTATCTCTAATCCATTCACGTATTGTCATGATGCGTAATTTTAGTGCAAAGGTACTCAAAAAATGATTACCATTGCACTAAGACGATGCATATCTTCGTTCAAAGGGTAATTTTTCCATATTCTTCCATAAACAGCCATCCTAAGTCTCGCTTCACTCACTAAGTCCCTTTGAGAAGATAACTCGGAGGACGATACCTTTCACGTTCAGGCCTCCGGTTTTCGTGCAAAAAATTCCCTGCGGTAATTTTTCTTCGAAAAAACGTTCCGGTATCGCCGTCCGAGTTGGGTGAATGGTTCGGGACTTAGCAAGCGAAGCGACCTACGACGCATAGAACAAGGTCAAGACAAAACCAGGCGGCGGTATTTTACAAAATCAGACCGTCTCAATTGGAACTCCGTCCGACCGGTAATTTATTTTTCTTTCAGCCGCCTGTCTTATGAGAAAAACAAGGAAGTGGGGACAAAAGCAGCTCGCTCTCAACTCTGCATAATACAGGTTTTCTTTTTCTCCTCTTCGTCTCCTTTCCCTACATCGGTTTCTCTCTGCCTTCCCGTACCTTGTGTCCCGCCCTTTTCCCTCTGTTTTTCCCTTTTTCGTTCCCACGCTGTCACCCCTGCGGTGAAACGTGATGACAAGTGATGCAATGTATAGTACAACGAATTATAAATCAATTATTTATCAAAATTTGCAATATATATTTGCGGTGACAAATTCATTATCAACGCTAAAAACTCAAAGTTATGGCAAAGAAAAATGTAAGGGACGACCCCCAAAAGCCGCAAGTGACCGAGAACGAGCAGATGAGTGACATCGTGTTCATCCTCGACAAGATGGAACTGATTTTACAGGCGGTGTCAAAAATCGGGAAGGACGGGAAATACAGCACCGTTCCTGCGGATAAGGAACACAGCAACTCCTTCCTGAAAATCGACCGGTACGCCAACATGTTCGAGAACTTCATCAAGAATTTCTGGAGCCAGCTCAAAGACCCGACCCGTTTCGGCATCCTCTCCGTCAAGGAGGACACGCTGGACAACCCGGAAGTGAAGCAGGCCATCGAAGACCTCGCCGCCGGAAAGCAGACAAAAGCAGTGGAAGACTTCCTCAAAAAATACGAGATAGTCCCACGCGACAAGGAAAACCAAAGTATCAACAATCAAAATCAAGAAGAAATGGCAAAGAAAAATGAGACACAGCAGCAGGCCGCACAGGGTGACGGCACGCAGCAACCCAAGTACCGCTACAACGAGTCCATGATCAACTGGGAGGAACTGAAGAACTTCGGCCTGTCCCGTGAATACCTCATGGAGCGCGGACTACTCGACCAGATGCTCAAGGGCTACAAGACCAACCAGTTAGTGCCCATCAGCATGAACTTCGGCTCCGCCGTGCTGCGCACCGATGCCCGACTGTCGTTCCAACAGTCAGCAGGAGGCCCTATCGTATTAGGTATCCACGGCATCCGTCAGAAACCCGAACTCGAACGTCCGTATTTCGGTCACATCTTCTCCGACGAGGACAAGAAGAACCTGCTGGAGACGGGCAACATGGGACGTGTGGTGGAACTGAAAGGACGCAACGGCGAATACATCCCGTCTTTCATCAGTATTGACAAACTCACCAACGAGGTCGTGGCAATGAAGGCAGAGAACGTCTTCATACCCCGTGAGCTCAAAGGTGTGGAACTGACACAGCAGGAGCAGGACGACCTGCGTGAGGGCAAGAAAGTGTTCATCGAGGGCATGATTTCAAACAGCGGCAAGGAGTTCGATGCCCATATACAGGTCAACGCCGAACGCAGGGGCATCGAATACATCTTCGAGAACGACAAGCTCTTCAACCGGCATTCGCTGGGCGGAGTGGAACTTACCAAGCAGCAGATTGAAGACCTCAATGCGGGTAAGGCCATCTTCGTGAAGGATATGGAACGCAAGGACGGTGAGATATTCTCCTCATACGTCAAGCTGGACGAAGCCACTGGCAGACCCGCCTACACCCGCTACAATCCCGATTCCCCGGAGGGAGCACGTGAAATCTACATCCCGGATGAAATCAATGGCGTGAAAATCACCGCCGAGGAACAGAAAGAGTTGCGGGAAGGCAGGGCTATCTTCCTCAATGACATGGTGAACCGCAAGGGCGAGGAATTCTCCTCCTTCATCAAGGCGGATCTGGAGACGGGACGCCTGAGCTACTCACGCACGCCGGACGGCTTCGAGCAGCGTGCCGAGTTCAAGATACCGGAAAAGGTATGGGACGTGAAACTGACACGCAACCAGCGTGCCGACCTCCAGAGCGGCAAGGCGGTACTGGTCGAGGGCATCAAGGGCTACGACGGCAAGACCATCTCGCAGTATGTCAAGGCGAACTTCAACCAGGGCAGGCTGGACTTCTACAACGAGAATCCCGACCGCAAGCGTGACGCCTCGCAGCGCAACGTGGTGGCGAACGCCCAAAAGCAGGGACAGGAACAGACTGGCCGCAAGTCCAAGGGGGCAAGCATAGCCTGAGTGTGAATCAAACGAATGTCAAATCAAAAAATCGGAAATATGAACATGAACAATATGAGCAACATGCCTTTCAAGGCGGAAGATGTGAACTGGGATGAACTGGCGGGAATCGGTATCCTGAAGGACGAGCTGGAAATGTCGGGGGAACTTGACACTTTGCTCCGGGGAGAAAAGACGAAAGTGATGTCACTCAGCCTTGTGCTGCTGGGCGTGGACGTGGTGATGGACGCCACCCTGCAACTGGTACGCAAGGACGGCGAGGCACTGATTGAAATCCTCGGTGTCAAGCCGGTGGCATGACAAACGCCTATCCATTATAACAAGCAAGTAAAATATGTCAAACCGCCGTTTCCCGTTTTCCGGTTCCGGTAGCGGGGAACGGCTTAAATTTTATCCGAACATGAAAGCAATCATCGCAGAAAAACCGAGTGTCGGCATGGATATAGCCCGTGTGGTCGGGGCTACCGACAAGAAAGACGGCTACTGTACAGGTAACGGTTATATGGTCACGTGGGCGTTGGGACATCTGGTGTCACTCGCCATGCCCGGCGCGTATGGCTACACGAAAACCTCCGCCGAAGACCTTCCGATGCTGCCGGACCCGTTCCGTCTGGTGTCCCGCCAGGTCAGGACGGACAAGGGAATGGTGACGGACGTTGCCGCCGCCAAACAATTGAAAATCATTGACAGCGTGTTCGACCGGTGCGACAGCATTATCGTGGCTACCGACTGTGCCCGCGAAGGGGAACTCATCTTCCGCTGGATATATTCCTACCTGGGCTATACCAAGCCGTTCAAACGCCTGTGGATTTCCTCGCTCACCGACGAAGCCATCAGCGAGGGGATGGCGAACCTCCGGGACGGAAGCGACTACGACAGCCTGTATGCCGCCGCCGA
>VSOK01000050.1 GCA_009774765.1 Bacteroidales bacterium | reverse complement strand
TCGTTGTCCTTTATTTTCTTACAGGCTTTTCCTGAGAAAGCGGACTTGCACCGCTCAGCACCTTCCGCGCCTCACCGGCAAGCCACAGGTAGCGGTCCGGCTCGCATCCCTCATAAGTAAGGAACGGACTCTCTCCAGCCGGCACATCATCAGTACATTTGAAAAACGCAGTTCCCTCATCTATCTCGTCAAACATCGCCAGATAGAGCGACTTAGCCCCGTATGACACGGAGCGGTAGACCTGCTGCCAGAAAAATGCTCCTCCAAGACGAGGTATCTGGTTGAGAGGAGCCGCGACACCTCCTTTGAGATTGTACCAGCTGAACCCTGGGAACAGCACCGGAATATAGTCAAGACCATATTCCTCGCACCACTTTATGTCCTCCTCAACAAGTCTGCTGAAAGAAGGATAGCTGTCATTGTTGAACCTTCCCACAAACCACGGATGCACGACATCAGCTTTCCTGATCAGATCGTGCAGACGGGGATCAGCCATCGCATCCATAGCCAGAGTACGCCAGTGCGCCGGTACTCCAAGCAGGATGGAACATCCCTCCGAGCGCAGAAAATCCACAATACGGGCTATATCGTCATAGTCATATTTCCTCCTGTCGTCAAACCCCACTCCCCAGACAGCCACAAGAGGTTTTCCGTTGTGGTAAAGATAGTGGTTATTTTCACGCAAAGCTATCCTATATTTTCCTGAAAGCTCTTTCCAGTCATCCATCAGGATGTCAACTTCGGACGAAGTTATCCCGGACAGATCATACATCACGCAGAATGCCCGGTCATATTTTTCCGCCGCGGACGCTGCATTCATCAGAATATCATTATAATTGTCCTTACCTTTCTCAGAACGTATGGAAGTGACGAATCTCTGCATAAAAGCCCCGTCAATGCCATATTCCTTCATCCATCTGAAATGAAGGTCCACAGTCGAGGCATCGTGCGAACTGAACACACGGGCCGGCTTCCCGTCTTTATGCACAAACGCGGTCTCATAGGTATCCTCGTACTCGGACACGTCAGGCCAGAGGTCTATGGTACAGCTGCCCGGACAGAAGGCGTCATCTTTCTTGTAATGCTTCCATCCGAGTCCCGCTCCGTCGCCTTCCGCATTGAACCATCCCTGATAACCTGCCATCACAAGACCGTTGAGAGAGCCGTACACCGGAAAGCTCCCAAGAGGGATATAGCTGCAGGAATAATCATCCCCGTCCACATTCCACAGGGCGATCCCCGAAACTCCTTTGCCTAAAGGACGCCCAACAGGACCCGCTGTAACCATTTCAATTCCGTCACGGCTGCCTCTGCTGCTGTTGTGGAGATGTCCTGCAATTACAGCCGAGACATTATATTTTTTGAAAAGTTCCCAATAAAGCTGCCTGTCCAGAACCGAAAAATTGGAATAGTTCTCCTTTTCGTCGAAATCCGAAAGAAATACCGAACAATGGGTAAACACAAACTTCCGGGTACATTCCCCGGCTTTTTTCAATTCCTTCTCAAGCCATCTGTATTGTGTATTCATCTCCGGCTCAAACCCGTCTTTTATAACACTGGAATTTATTCCTATGAACGCACAGTCGCCATACCGGAAAGAAAATCTGTCGTCCCCGTAATTCTGCCTGTAGAAATCAAGACTTTCCTTTGAGCATTTCCCCACATCGTGATTGCCGGGAATATGATATACAGGTATGCTGCGGTCCACTTTAGAGATTATGCCTTTATAAGCATTGATCTGGCGCATGCTCTTTGAGGAGTTCACCATATCCCCGGTGACGACCACGAATGCCGGTCTGATCCTGTTGATATGGCGCACCGCCTCTTCAAGCTGGAGGCTGTCCCGGGAAATGCTTTTGTTGTCATCATAGAACCCCAGCTGAGGATCACTGATCTGAACAAAGGAAAACGGCTTCTGCTGTGCAGACATACACAATGCCCACAGTACCGCCGCGACACTTAATGATAATTTGAGGAACTTCATGATTTTTTATTGTAAAAGTAAAGGACGGGCATTAAACAGGACATTAATACGTATCTTAACCCGAATTAATTTCAATGTGACGTCAGTCAATTCCCCTCATTTCTGACAAATTCATTGAACGTCCCTTCAAACTCCTCTCCCATATATTTCTGATATTCCTTGACAAAATTCCTGAACAGAGCGTGAGCCTTGCCGATATGCTTGTGCCTTATAAGTATACGGCATCTTATACGCAGGGATTCCTCGTCAAGGGCATCAAACAGCAGCAGGCAATTGCACAGTTCAGTGCGCAGGGCATCATTCCTGGAATATTGTCTGTCATCCCTCATCTTTACCAGAAGATCTATCATCCTGTCGGTATATTCCGCCTTGAACTTGTCAAACCCGTCAAACTGCACATACGTGAGCAGCTCGCCGTAATGCGCAATCCTGACAAGCTGGCCGATATGCTCTTCCGTCACTTCCATCTGCGCAAAAGACGACATGAAACGGTGGTACCTGAGATAGTCGCACAAATTCTGCCCGGCATCATCGTATATCCACCTCCCGTTTCCGGACTTTATCGATATGTTGTCCCCTACAGCCCCGAGCTGAAGCCTTATCTTATGGAACAGCACGCTCCTGTTGTTGTAATAGCTCGCTTCGCTCTTGTCCATCCAGAAAGCGTCTTTGAGCTCAGCATTGGAAATTCCTGAATTGTTCTCCGTATGAAGTATTATCAGAGCCAGCAGATGACGCATTATAGGAGTAAAATTCTTTGTTATGTCATTGCCTGCGCGGTCAACGACCTTGAATCCGTTGATAAGATATATGCCTGGAGCGGTCTCATCCGCCGGTTTTATAGAAAAGCCATACTCGTCATCGTCTGTGTCCTCCTCATTTGTATCATCCGGCACAATATCCTGAACAACAGCAGGTTTCCTTTTTTTCAGCAGTACGAAAGCTATGGTCAAGACTGCCAATGCAGACAGCACAAGCATCACCAGTCCGGATTTTCCTGTCGCTTCGTCCTCTTCTGCCGTATAACCGCCAAGAACCGGAAGAGAAATGGAATATACGGAAGCGCGGAAAAGATCGTTGTCCCTTTCGGCGGTCACAGCATAGCACTCCCCTGAGTCATAATCAGCCATAATGTCAGCATAGGACTCAGTATCAATGAAAAAGAACGGTATGTCATCTCCGAGGACAACGCTCTCGCCTGTATCAAGATCTATATTCCTTATATGAAGACATGTATTTGAGCGGTCCGGAGAAAAGAACAGGCCGAAAACAATGTTTTCCGAACGGTCATAATAGAAGGAAGGTACGGAAACTTCGGAATCAGTATATATATCCCCGGCAACAAGGCTGCACGAAAAATCCTCCAGATCCACCTCCCACATATCGCCATACGTATTTATGCCGTACTCCTGAATCCCTGTCCTGTTGCCACGTCCTCCGAGAACGAAAAGGCGGTCTCCGCCGGAATCCAGCGATATGGCCCCGAGATACCTTGGAGGAATTGAATCCAGAACAACGGATTCCATGCTTCCGTCCTTTCTCAAGATATAGGCAATATTGTTATAAATATGGAACCCATATCCGAAAATCTGCACCAGAGACGAGTCAGAAGGAGAAAAGAAGCTGTTGTGCGCCAATGAGCGGGAAAAAGTCCTGCGGCCCACCGGACGGCTCCACTCCCCTTTCTCTATATCATACTCGGAAAATACGCCGTCCTGGTCAAAGTCATAATAGATTATCCGCTTCCCGTCCGGAGAGACAATAAAGTTGTTTGTAATCTTGAGGGCATCCACACCGGACACGGATTCCCTTGTCCTATTATCACCCGATCTGAAATCATATTCAGTCACCTTGTTCCCGGACACGAAAAAGACCTTTCCGTTACTACGGTCCACAACCGGATATATCTCCGTCTCTGAAGTAAATGCAAACTGCCTGTTCCAGTGATAATGAGAATATATTGTCCATACAGGATTTACAACAGACGCCTCAATCCTCCCGCTGTCATCAGTCACAAGACTGCCTGTCAGATAGCCGTCAAAGGACCAGCAGTACTTCATTTTCCCGGGAGAGACGGCAATCCCGACATTCTTCAATTCCATAGGGGCACAGTCCGTAGTGACAAATCCGTCTTTACGGTTGACTCCGAAATGGACCGAGACAGAATGCCTCCCTGACGACAATGGTCCACAGCACAAGGACTTCCCTTCCGACATCACTGTCAGATTTCCTTCTTCGGCACGGAATTCCAGAGATATGGTATTCCAGTCAAATATGGCATCCTCACCTTTATCCTCAAAAAATACAGATATCTCCTTATTGCTGTTTATAAGACAAAGATAATGTCTGCCTCCACGGGGATTTCTCAGACAGACATCTATACTCTCCGTGTCATCTATCACTATCCTGCATACATATCCGAATTTTTCAACATCAGGAATGATTCTGCAGTCAAACGATACGGAGAAATAGTCCCGGAACATTATCGTCTGCCCATCTGCGGGGACAGAAAGAGAAGTCCTGCTGTCAGGACTGACTTCGTATGAGGCAAAACGAAGACAATGCTCACCATCATTTACGCTGCAGGGCATATCCTGACTGCAGCAGGACAGCACACAACAGCAAAATACAGACAGAAGCAAAAATTTATCATATCTCATATTACGGCCCATTTGCACATCCTTATGGCAGGATGAAAAATACAGACACCAAATATACCTCAATTTATTGTTTTTTCCGGCTTTTTTCTTCTATTGCCGGCGTAATTTCCGTCTGTCTCAGACGGGCATAAAATCCTCTGAACGGGCAAATATAACAGCATCATATTAACAGACGAGTTAACACCCGTATTAAAGAAAATATATTGTACACTTTTGTCAAAAACCCTTGTTCAAGTGCTTGTAATGCACTTTCTTTACAAAACAATCACACAAAAAAACCTTAATTAACAAACTAATTCAACTGATATGAGACAAAAGAACAAGATTCTTCTGACTGCCGCATCATTGCTTCTTATGGCAGGATGCAGCAAACCGGAAGAAACGGTCGGCACCGTTCCGTCAAGCGTTCTGCTGAAAGCTCCGGAAGTGGACACAGAAAATTCAGTCATCCGTCTGCGTGCCGTCTACAACGGTGACGACAAAGCCGTAAAAGACGCGGAATTCACGATGACGGACATTCAGGGGGGGAAAGCATTCCTATATCCGGCTGCCGGTGGAGCGGCGGAGAAGCCGAAGGTACAGTCACCGGACTCGCCTTAGGCAAGGACTACACTTTCAATTTTGAGATCCATACCAAAGGAGGCAATACGGTAAAGGCCGAAAAGGATATGGACTTCCCCTATTACAAACCTGACAAAGTGGCTTTCCGCACTTTGACGACATTGACGGCAAAAGTTCTCTCCGCGTCATACAACGGATGCGACGCTCTGATCAGGAAAGCGCGGTTCATAATCAAGAATTCAAAAGGACAGGATTTCACCGACAGATTTCCCGAAGCGGTATGCAGCGACGGAACAGCCAGCATACTGTTCGATATGTCATTATGGGAAGAAGACCTGTACACCTGCACATTGGAAATGACATTCTTTGATTCTCAGGTATTCCTGTCGGAAGAATACAGGATATCCCTTCTTCCATTGCCAGAGAACATCACCCTGAATTCACCTTCAATCGAAGACGGCAAATTCATATTCTCCGCCGGATACGACGGTGAAGACAAGACCATAACGGAAGCTTACTTTGAGCTGTACGACAAAACTGGTGAGCTGCTCCAGAGCGTTCCTGCAAAATTCGCCGACAGGTCGGTTTCAGCCGGCATCAGCGGATACCCATACGGAAGATACGCATTCAACTGCTTCCTGAAACTCGTGGACGGTACCACCATATCCGCTCCTGAAACGATAAAATTCACATATTCCAAACCACGTCAGTACGCATATACCAAACTTGACCCTGTAGAACTCGGGAAGGCAGGAATGGCAACAGGCTCCGGTGTGGAAGGACCTCAGAAAGTCAGCTTGCTTGATATGGACTACGAGTATGAGAACATCTACTGCCGCACATCTTCAGGCAAGACGACATTATACTGCAAAAGTTCGCTTACGGGATATATGGCCAATACAGAACCGTTCCAATACGGAATAAAGACCGTATATATAAACAATTCTTCAGGAAAGGACCTCGTCGCCTTCGCTTGTTACGGAAAGCTCAACGAAGAAGACGAATGGACTGAAATAACAAGCGCGTCAAAAGAGGGCTACCAGTTCATATATGACTTCTCAGGAAGCGACTACAATTATTTCAAATTCAGCACAAAGGCAAAAGCTGAGCTGAAAGCCAACAGCTTCGCGGTAGACTATTACACGGAAGCCCCTGATGAATATTGATACAGCCAAACGTAAAATTCCAGAAACGACAATATTATGAAAAGAATAATTCCAATGCTGGCAGCATTGATATGTTCCGTTACGGCCGGTCTTGCCCAGACAAGGACAATAAACGGAAAAGTAACGGATCCGGCAGACAGCACACCTGTCATAGGAGCTGTCGTCATAATCAAAGGCGATACAGGAACCACCCTGACCGGCACCACTACAGATGCTGACGGAAAATATTCGGCAGACATCACCGCGGCGGCAAAGACTGTCGAGATACAGTGCCTCGGATACAAGACCGCATCCGTAGCGATAAACGGACGCACTACAATCAATGTCTCCCTAGAGCAGGAAAGCCAGATGATCGAAGAGACGGTAGTCACTGCACTCGGCATCAACCGTGCAGCCAAAAGCCTCAACTACGCAAGACAGAAGGTAGATACCGAAATGCTGACAGAGGCTCGTTCCGGTGACCTGGTGTCCTCCCTTTCCGGAAAGATAGCCGGAGTGAGCATAACACCATCAGGTGTAAGCAACGGAACATCAAGGATAGTGATACGAGGCACAAGCTCGCTTACGGAAAACTCGATGCCAGTATTCGTGATAGACGGTATGATAATCGAGAACCAGCCGGGCGACGAAAGTTTCTCCGTAGACGGAGGAAGCGGCACGCTTGATATGGGAAACCCAGCCGCGGACATCAATCCGGACGACATAGAAAACATCGAGATCCTGAAAGGCCCGAACGCCGCCGCACTGTACGGTTCACGTGCCGCCAACGGAGTAGTGCTCATCACTACGAAGAAAGCCAGCAATATGAACAGGATAAAGATAACATACAACGGCAACTTCCAGTTCGAGAGAATCAACCAGCTTATGGACTATCAGAACGGATGGGGAACGGGAGAAAACAACTTCAAACTTGAAAACAGCTCCTATACACTGCCTATCAACAGCGACCGTACTAACAGTACCATCCCGGACCTGAGCGGCTACAACGACAAGGCCGGAGCAAAGCTGCGCAGCTGGGGAGCACCTCTATGGGGCCAGCCTATCTATGGACATGACGGAGAGCTGACGACCCATATCGCACACCCTGAAAACGTACGTGACTTCTACTCCACCGCACACAGATATTCCAACTCAGTAGCAATAGAAGGAGGCACAAAACAGAACAACTACAGGGTTTCATACACATCCGTACTCAGCAACAGCGTCGTGCAGGGCATAAACGACCTGAACAAAAACACATTCAATGTACGTCTGTTCAACAGTCTTACAAAATGGATGACACTTGACACAAAGATCACATATTCGCACGAAAGGGTCAAAAACCGCCAATATATGAACGGTTCAAACAGAAACCCGATCTATGCTTTCGTCACATTGCCGAGAGACATCTCCATCAGCACATTGAAGCATTACAAAGACAGCAACGGCAATGAAATGATACCTATCGGTGAAAGAGGATACAACCCTTACTGGAATGTCTACGAAAACACCAACGAGGACACGAGAAGCCGTGTAACAGGAGCGGCGAACCTTGAAATAAGGCCGTTCCCTTTCCTGAGGGTCAGCGGTAAATTCGGCATTGACACATACGCCTGGTCAGGTACTGAATTCGCGAACAAAGGAGCACGCAGCGATATAGACGGAAGTACGCTGAACTGGAAGACCGACTATATGGCAACCGATTTCTCCGGACTTATCATGTTTGACAAGACATTCGGAAAATTCTCCGTCATAGCCAACGCTGGAGCGAGCACCTACAGCCGTTCATCCGAAAAGGAGACACAGGCGATCAACAGCCTGCTGGTCGCAGGATTCAAGAACATATCCAATTCCGGAGAATACCCGACCGTCTCACAGGCGTATTCAGGCAAAAGGATAAACTCGGTATTCGGATCGGTGTCACTGGACTGGAACAGATGGATATTCCTTGACTTCACAGCCAGAAACGACTGGTCGTCAACACTTCCTATCGACAACTGCTCCTATTTCTACCCGTCAGTCGGAACAAGCTTCATCTTCAGCGATGCTTTCAAGATCAATCCGAGAATACTGTCCCTCGGAAAAATCCGCGCCTCCCTCGCATACGCAGGAGCCGATACAAGTCCATACAGAATCGGGCAGACCTTCTCTTATTCAGGACTGTACAATTCACAGCCTCTGCAGAGCATCAGCACAACGCTGAACAACTCGGAGCTTAAACCGGAGCGTACACGTTCACTCGAACTCGGAGCCGAACTCAGGTTCCTTCACAACAGGCTCGGAGTGGACTTCACATACTACAGGTCAGACTCATACGACCTTATCACAAGCGTAACGCTCTCAACTTCCAGCGGATACAGCAAAAGGTATCTGAATACCGGACATATAAGGAACAACGGATTTGAAGTGGTCCTCAACGCGACACCGGTACAGAAAAGGAATTTCACCTGGGATATGAACATAAACTGGTCTAAAAACTACTCGAAAGTCCTGAAAGTGTCGGATGAAAGCCCTACCGTCAATATCCTTACCTCCTCAAACGTGACAATAAACCTCGAGGAAGGACGTCCTTACGGAATCATGCGAGGAAGGGTATGGAAACGTGACGAACAGGGACGCCGTCTGGTGGATGCGGACGGAAAACCGATTGTCACAGACAACACCTTCGAAATGGGATTAGTCGAGCCTAAATGAACAGGAAGCTTTATGACATCATTCAGCTTCTATGGAGTATCGATAAAACTGCTTCTTGACGCGAGGATAGGCGGAACCCTTTATTCCGGTACCTGGAACCGCGCCACCACAGCCGGAGTTGTCGCTGAATCTGCAGAAGGACGCGAGGAATATTACCTCAGCAGCATAATACTCGGAGAAAGCATCAACAGGGCCACTACAGGATTCCAGTGGGATGATGCATATTTTGAAGACGGCCGCAAATGCGAAATGTATGTCAATCCGCGCTACAGATACGGAAGCTGGGACGAAAGATGCGTATTCGACGCTTCATACATCAAGCTCCGTGAAGTCTCGGCAGGATACAGCATACCACGCAAATGGCTGAAAAAGCTCCCTCTTGATGCCATACGCATATCTGCAGTGGGACGCAACCTTGCGATACTCTACCAGAACACGCCTCACGGCATAGACCCTGAAGCCGCAGTATCATCAGGCAATGCACAAGGTATAGAATACGGCGGAATGCCGCCTGTAGCAACATTCGGATTTGACTTGAAGCTAACATTCTGACAGAAATGAAGAATATGAAACTAAATAAATTGATATATGCCGTTACAGGCATCACCATTCTGGCCGTTTCCTGCACAAAGGATCTTGAACGTATCAACACCAATCCCAACCAGCTTGCGGAGGTAAACCCGGAATATCTGTTCAACACAAGCGTATACCAGACGCTCAATGCCTCCTGCGGAGAAATGAAGAAGATCGCCCTCGACAACTATGTCCAGTACAACTACGGACAGACCAACCAGTTCGGGCGTTACGGCAACGTGCCTTCCACCAACAGCAAATATTTCAAGAATTTCTACAACTATGCTCTGCTGCCGGCACACTTCATCATCGAAAAGAAGAGTGAAGACCCGGAATGCTACAACAAAGTCCTGATAGCACGGATATGGAAAGCGTATATCTTCTCACAGGTGACCTCCATCTGGGGACCTGTCCCTATGAGCAAGGCACTTACCGGAAAGACATCCATACCGTATGACGACGAGCAGACCATATACCGAAGCCTGCTCGATGAGCTGAAATACTGCGCCGAAAACATCAATCCGGAAGGAGACGTCTATATAAACGACCCGGTATTCCCTTCAGGTTCAAAGTCAAGCGACCTCACGAAATGGATAAAATTCGCCAATTCCCTACGTCTTAGGCTTGCTGTCAGAATATGCAATGCGGACAGGACTCTGGCTGTACAGCATATAGAAGATATCTTTGAAAACGAAGATATGCTCATCAGCTCAAATGATGACAACTGCATAATATACTGGGGAGACAACGAGAGCACAAGAAACTACTATTACGACTATTTTATAGTACAGTCGGAAAATATGGACAAGGCGAACTCCGCCGGTGAAGCATTCCTGATGCACACCGCTCCGTATTCAGACCCGAGACTCCCGAAGTTCTTCACCCCATGCACGTCATCCAATATGCCGGAGAATTTCCATTGGGCTCCATACTGGGGCAAGCCGAAGACAGACCACACACCTGTATCGGGACTGTATGACGGCACGAATCCGCACAGCGGAATCCCGGCTACCGAATATTCCCTGATGCTTGACAGCTATTTCGCGATGTCATACGGCCAGATGATAATGAGCTGCGCCGAGACAAACCTTCTTAAAGCAGAGGCTGTACATCTCGGTCTGGCAAGCGGAAGCGCGACAGCAGAGAACTACTACAAATCAGGAATCCTCGCGTCAATGGAGCAGTTCGGAGTCACATCACAGGATGCCATCACGGAATATATGAACGCCGACGGCATTGAATTCGGTACCTGTACCGACCTTGAACTTACACAAGAAGGTGAAGCATACTACAAGGATTATCTCGGTCTGAGTTCATCAATCATCAGGGACTCCGAAGAAGACCCGCTTTACCATCAGATAATAATGCAGCAGTATATAGCGATGTTCAACCAAGCCCTGGACACTGCTCAGACGCTCACAGGTGCTGGACATTCCTCCGCACTACCAGCCTGAGACAGGATACGGTGCGGTAAATGCAGGAAACGCGAATGTAGAATTCGCCTATGTGCCTCAGCGTTTCGCCTATCCGCAGACAGAACTCCAGGACAACAAGGAATCCGTTGAGCACGCGATAGCCAACTATCTACAGGGCGGAAAAGACGGGCTTGACACACAGCTGTGGTGGGCCAGGCCGACAAGAGAAAACGCTGAATTGAAGAAACTCATCGAGAACTACAACAAATAATGCAGATCATGAAAAACAAATATCATCTTTTTATATTCGGACTTGCCGTAATCGCCGCAGCTGCCTGCAGCAAAGACGAATACGGAGCACCGGACAGAAACAAATACATCTACGACATCCCGCAGACTGTCCTTGACAATGATGTAATCACAGGAGCATACTACAACCTGTTCACTTCAGAAGTAGACAGCAAAAAAAGCGCGGAAGAGCCTATGCTCGGCTGGTACAGGACATACGATGAAGGCGTGATGTCCCAGCATATCAGATGGGCCGATGAAGCCGGACTGGACTTCTTTGTGTTTTCCTGGGACGGACCTTCCGGAAATACTCTTATAGATTCATTCAAAAGCGCAAGAGAAGACGGCACGCAGGTGAAATATGTGCTAAAATACGACACCAGGCATCTGAAGCTGAGCAATGACGAGCCCCTTCAGAGCACGGCCAAATACAATGCCATGCTTGCCGACTTCATCGACCATATCATCGGATACATCAAAGAGGACACATACTACAAGATAGACGGCAGACCAGTAGTGGTCATAAGTCCTGCCAACCTGAGCAGCAGCGCACTCCTGAGCATAGATTTCAGCCTTGTAGTGCCTAAGCTGAAAAATGACCTCAAAAACTTCTACGGCATCGATATCTGGCTGATCGGAGAAATGGGTACAGGATGGGTCGCCCCGGTGAACTATTCCGAGCATCAGGTCTATTCATTCGACGCGCTCACCCTGACATCCTGGAAGACACGCAGCTATGATGTGTTCTACGGCTATTTCAGTTTCCTCGACATAAACTGGAACAACTGGAAGACCACGCTGTCCAGAAGGAATGTCGATTTCATCCCGTGCATATATCCGTCATACAACGACAGGAAAAGTTCTTCAGGAAGCTACTACTATACTTTCAGCGAAGACGGCAGCACTGATGACTACATAAACTTCTGCAATGTGGCAAAACGCAACATCGGAAGCAGCAATATCGTGCTAATCAACTCCTGGAACAACTGGAATGACGGTGCCAACCTTGAACCTTCCACCCTCAAAGGAGACAATTTCCTGAAAGAGACAAAACTGCAGTTCAAGAAATAGCATTCTGCAAAATACAATAAGTAAACCGGCTGAAAATTTCAGCCGGTTTACTGTTTTTATTCTTGACACTTTAAATTATATAACGAGGGGATTTGCCCCGAGTCATACATTGTCAAAGGGATTCGATCAGTCTGGTGAAAAGCATCGTCATCCTCGTTGCAGCGGCATCGGCGGCGGCCACTACATCATCGCCGTCATTGACATAGTCATCCGCATAGTCATCGTGCGCCTCATTGGTTATCACAGACATTCCGAATACCGGAATCGAGCTGTGACGCGCAACGATCACCTCCGGAATAGTGGACATACCCACAGCGTCAGCACCTGCAAGACGGAAATATCTGTATTCCGCAGGCGTCTCGTATGAAGGTCCGGTACCGGCAAGATAAACTCCTTTCTTGAGGACAAGATTCATCTCAGACGCTATTGATTCAGCCTTTTTGATAAGCTCAAGGTCGTATGGACGAGTCATATCCGGGAAACGCGGTCCGAATTCGTCTATATTTTTCCCGATCAAAGGATTGGGAAGCAGATTGATATGATCCCTTATGATCATGAGGTCACCTACCTTGTAGTCGAAATTGACTCCTCCGGCAGCATTGGAGACGAAAAGGAAACTGATTCCCAAGACCTTCATGACCCTGATAGGCAAAGTTACAAGCTCCATAGGGTAACCCTCATAATAATGGAAACGCCCCTGCATGGCGATGACGAACTTTCCTCCGAGCTCTCCTGCAATAAAATTGCCTTTGTGACCGACTGCGGTCGACTCCGGAAAACCCGGGATGGTCTTGTAAGGTATCACTATCGGGTCCGATATCTGCTCGGCAAGCCTTCCAAGTCCGCTTCCGAGGACTATACCGACTACCGGTTTCCTACCGTCCAGCTTCGATGCGACGAATTCCGCCGCCTTATTGATCCGTTCTACTCTAAGATCTTCCATAAAAATATTCTTTATAATTTTTTCAATATCCTTTTTGCCTGTGCTATGATTTCATTTTCTCCTTTCACTGCCCTTCCCTTCATCAGGAAACGTCCGTTGCATATAACAGAATCTATGCAGTCGCTGTGTGCCGAATAGATGAAATTGGCAAGAAATGAACCAGGTGACAAAAAGAACGTATTTTCCATATTCACGATAAGAATATCAGCCGAAGCCCCTTCAACAAGCCTGCCGGAATCCAAGCCCAACGCACGTGCCCCGTTGGCCGTTGCCATATCCATAAGCTCATCCAGAGGCATAGCCGACGGATCATCACGCCAGGCCTTCTGCACTATGGCGGAAGTCTTCATTGCCTCGAGCATATCCAGATTGTTGGATGATGCACATCCGTCCGTACCTATGCAGACATTGGCCCCGGCGTCCCTCAGTTCATTGTACAGGAACCTGTATCCGGAAGCCAGCTTGAGATTCGAGTTGATGTTATGCACACAATTCACTTTCCTTCTGCCGAGAATCTCGATGTCCTCCTCTGAAAGCCAAAGCGTATGCGCAGCTATGGCATCCGGTCCGAGAACTCCGAGCCTGTCAAGATACTGAACCGGAGAAAGTCCGTATTTCCTCATAGAATCCTCCACTTCCTTCCTTGTCTCGGAAAGATGGAAATGTACTTTCAATCCGTGTTTTTTCGCAAATTCAGATGTCCACACTATCATATCCTCGGTTACGGAATAAATGGCATGGAATCCGGCCGCGAAAGTTGAAAGGCCCGGCCAGGAAAGGGACCGTTCATACATCTTCTGTATCTGCTCCTTCTCCCTTTCAGCCTCATCCGGATCATTCCGGTCAATGGCCACGTATGATGAAACAGGCCTCAGTCCCATTTCGGCGGCAGCGAGCTGCCCGGCCTCAGGGAACCAATAATGGTCATTGAATGTCGTCGTACCGGTCTTCAGCATCTCCACACAGGCGACTTTCGTCCCCCAATATACAGCCTCCTCGTCTATTTTCGATTCCACATCCCATATCCTGTCTATCCAGTCGCTGAAGACAAGATCCTCCCCCACTCCACGCATCAGGGACATCGCCGCGTGCGTATGCATATTGACAAAACCAGGAACCGCAGCCTTTCCGCTGCAGTCGACCACCTCGACTCCGGAAACCATATCACCTCCCGGCACAGGTTCCCCCGCCCTGACAATGCCGCGGATTATGCCTCCGTCTATGAAGACATCCGAGACCTGTCCGTCAAGGACTATATTTTTCAATAATATCGCTCCCATAAATCAGTTTAAACTATCATTTGCTATCACTACAGAATCTGTTCCGGAAATCCCCCAAAATTTCTGAATGCAGAAACCGGAACAGTTTCTTAAATTTTTCAAAGATAACTCTAAAAAATTCAAATAAAAAATTTTGAACAGTTTCCGATTTAGTTTTCCTTTTACGATAGTTTTTGTATTTTTGAGGCGGTTTTGTTAAAAATTATCACAAAATATGGCATTTAAAGGTGTAATAGAAGTAGATACCCAGCACTGCAAAGGATGCAGCGTGTGTATCGGGAACTGCCCTACAGGGAGCATTCAGCTGTCCAAGATGGTCAACAACAAAGGATACCATTATGCGGAGATGGTTGGAGACGCCTGCATAGGATGCAGCGCCTGCGCCGTAGTCTGTCCGGACTCGGTAATAACAGTGTACAGAATTAAAATCTGATGATATGGCAGAGAAAATCTTGATGAAAGGAAACGAGGCGATTGCAATATCTGCAATACGCAACGGTGTAGACGGATATTTCGGATATCCGATCACTCCGCAGTCTGAAGTGATGGAGACCCTTATGAAGGAGAAGCCATGGGAAACCACCGGAATGGTCGTCCTTCAGGCTGAAAGCGAGACATCATCCATCAATATGGTATATGGAGGCGCGAGCTGCGGCAAGAAGGTGATGACCTCATCCAGCAGCCCCGGAGTAAGCCTTATGTGCGAAGGACTCAGCTATATAGCAGGAGCCGAACTGCCTTGTGTCATCGTGGACGTCATGCGCGGAGGCCCGGGTCTCGGTACCATACAGCCAAGCCAGAGCGACTACAACCAGATTGTAAAGGGAAGCGGACATGGAGACTTCCACAATATCGTGATCGCGCCTGCATCAGCCCAGGATATGTATGATTTCGTGGACTGGGGCTTTGAACTGGCGTTCAAATACCGCAACCCTGTAGTCATCCTATCCGACGGAATCATAGGACAGATGATGGAAAAGGTCGAACTCCATCCGGCGAAGCCTCGTATGACCGACGAGGAAAGGCTCAAGGCCGCACCGTGGGCAACCACCGGCAAACCTGCATCAAGGGAACGCAATGTCATCACATCACTGTCACTCGACGCGGACATCCAGGAAGCGTTCAACCGCAAGCTGAAAAACAAATACGACATAATCCGCGAGAACGAGGTGAAATACAGCGAGTATCTCACGGATGACGCAGAATACCTTTTCGTAGCGTTCGGATGCTCTTCAAGAATATGCGAAGCTGTCGTGGACGAACTGCGCGCACAGGGCATAAAAGCAGGTCTGCTGCGCCCGATAACACTGTTCCCGTTCCCTTCAGAAGAAATAGGAAGACTTGCCGGACAGGTCAGAAGCATAATGAGCATCGAGCTTAACCTCGGCCAGATGGTCGATGACGTAAGGCTCGCAAGCGGCGGAGCCTGCCCTGTAGGATTCTACGGAAGACAGGGAGGAAACATCTACACTCCAGAGGAAATCGTGGAGCAGTTCAAACAATTCAACAATATGAAATAGCCATGAACATCGAAGATATCAAAAAGCCTGAAAACATAGTCTACAAGAGACCGGCTCTCCTGACAGACAACATCATGCACTACTGTCCC
>VSOK01000005.1 GCA_009774765.1 Bacteroidales bacterium | reverse complement strand
CTCGGTGATGTCTGCCGTATTGATTTCAATGACCAGACAGCGAAACTTAATCCTGCGTATGTGACTCCGACTTCAATTATTGTCACTGTGCCGAGCTCTATGCCTTCGGAGATTACCAACAGGATGTATCTTGAGACTAAGTCAGGCAAAAAGGCTGAATTCGGTATAGCTGTAATGATACCTGCGCCGTCGGTGAAGTCTATAAGCTGCGCGTATGCTCCTGTGGGCTCTGAAGTCACGATAGGCGGACAATATTTCTTCGCCAAGGACAACGGTCTTGTGGATGTCACTTTCCCTGGAGGGCTTGCCGCGGAGGTCAAGTCTGTGACGGAGACGCAGGTCGTCTGCACTGTTCCTGAGGGAGCCGTTGTCGAGGGACCGGTTTCTGTTGTTTCAAAGTACGGTACAGGCCGTTCTTCATTCAACTGGAGGAGCACTGAAGGACTGTTCGAGAATTTCACGTCCACCGCGAATGTCACTTGGGGAACAGGGCGTTTCGCTTCCGACAACGGGTGTGACGGGCAGTATCTCCATCTTTACGGCAATGTGGGAAGCTGGGCCTGGCCAGCAAATGAAATGCAGCTTTTCTGGCTCAATCCTGACCATTCTCCTCTTTTGACTGAGGGCGAGCCTTCGGATTATGCTCTCAGTTTCGAATATTGCTGCAACAAATGGGATTGCACTCCGATGATAATGTGGTTCAATTCTGACAAGGAGGAGCACAGTGTGGACGGTGAAGATGCGCAGTGCCATTGGAAACTGTACGAGGATGGTTTTGATGCAGGAGTGTGGAGAACGGTGACTATTCCTCTTACCGAGTTCAAATGGGACAAGGAGGAGAAAACTTCGGAGAGGAGCATCAGGAGCTTCGATGATATGGTCAATTTCCATCTGATGCCTTTCGGTGCGGCTGACGGTGCCGGGGAATTGGATATTATGCTTGACAATTTCAGATTGGTCAAAGTAAAATAAGGAGGACAAAATGATGAAAAATATAAAGTTTTATATTCTGGCCGCAGCTGCCCTCCTTATGACGGCAGCCGGATGCGAGAAAGGTCCTGACGGATATACATACGACAAAAAGGGCATTGTGCTCGAGGCATACGGGCCGAATCCGCTGATGAGGGGCAATGACCTCACGTTTATCGGACAGAATCTTGACAGGATTACCTCGGTAGTGCTTCCTGTGGATGTGGAGATCCCTGCGTCCGAGTTCAAGGAAGCCTCTGCAAACAGCTTCAAGGTGGAGGTCCCGATTGAGGTGGAACCTGGAGAGGTGATACTGAAATACAGCAACGGCTCCATCAAGGCCGTGACTACGCTTTCCTATACCGAGGCTTTCGAGATTGAAAGCATCGCTCCGGTAGACAAGATTCTTGTTCCGGGAGACCTGGTCACCGTCAAAGGTGAATATCTCAACAACGTGTCTTCAGTCAGCTTTTATGGCAATACGGGTGTTGAGGTAGTAAGCGAGGATTTTGAGGAGCAGTCACGTCACGAGTTCGTGTTCGCCCTACCTAAAGGGGCGGTTTCAGGAAAACTCATCATTTCGGATGTGAACGGCAACCAGATATCTTCTGAGGATGAAATCAAGGTGGCGCAGCCTGCTGTCGCTTCCGTTTCCCCTGCGAATGTACGCCCCGGGGATGAGGTTACTGTGTCCGGAACACTGTTGACAAGCATAGACGCCGTCAAGTTTGCCGGGTCGTCAGTGACGGTCGAGGCGGAGTCTTTTGTCTCTGTGGCTGATGACAAGATTGTGGTGACCGTATCGGACGATGCCCACGACGGTGCCCTCGTGCTTGTCTCCGCTGCCGGAGAAGAACTTATGACAAAGAACTCCCTTGAGATTGTTGTTCCTTCCGGGTTGAAGATCTCGGCGGAGAGCAGGTATAAGGCCGGTCTTAATGTCATAATCGATGGCGATGACCTTGACCTTGTGACAGGTGTGGCTTTCGGTGATGTCGCTGTGGAGACTTTGGGCTATGAAGGTGGAAAGATTACCGTTGCGATTCCTGCGACAGCAAAGGATGGAGGCGTAACTCTTTCTACGGCGGCGGAAAAGTCTGTCGTTACGGAGGAAATAGAGCTTGTAAGGCCGGTACTTGCTTCTGCTGATATGACTGAAGTGGTGGCCGGTAATGAATTCACCGTGAACGGTGATGACCTTGACCTTGTGACGGAACTGACGCTGAACGGCGTGAAGACTGAGTTCGAGGTGATTGACCCGTCAACATTGAAAGTCCGTACCGCTCCTGATTCCGTCACTGGAAAAGTGGCTGTGAAGACAGCAAACGGTACGGTCGTCGAACTTGATACTGAAATCGTCATCACATACGATTCGTTCGTGGTGGTCAACTCCCTTCCTTCTTCCGCTTCTGTCGGAGAGGAGGTCACTATGTCCGGAAGCGGATTCAATATGATAGAGGCTATCCATTTCGGGGAAGTCAAGGTGACCGGCTACAGCAAACGTGCTGACAATGAGATGATTTTCACAATTCCGGCAGCCGTTGAGACGGGAGTGTACAACATCAGGTTTGTCCTGACTTCCGGTGAGGAGGAAATCTGTCCGTCTGCCATAGAAGTGAAAGGGGCGGTCAGTGTGATCGGAGTGTTTGAAGGGTCGCAGGCTATTCCTGACTGGAGTTCAAATCTCAATCTTGCCTGGTCCAACTATTTTGATGGAATCGTTTACGGGGCCACATTGCATATAGAATTCGAGCCTGCCGCCGAAAATCCTCAGCTTAAGATTATGGACGGCAACTGGAATGTGCTGTCAAGCGTGACGGACGCTCATCCGGAGTGGGGAACTGTGGATGTGCCTGGTATAACCCACGTCTCTTATCTTCTCAGCGATGCAGATGTCGATGCTCTGTATGCTACAGGTTCTGTAATCGGCGGACAGAATATCACGGCTGTGACCAAGGTATATCTCACATACGAGAATAAAGGTACTGCACCTCTCAAGCCTGGGGACGTGATGCTGATGGATTTTGAGGGTGCTCACGGTCATACCGCCTGGGCAGGTAATACGGAGCTCGTTTCAGAAGGCGGGAATACATATCTTCGTGTGACCGGTGAAGTCGGTGCAGGCGGAGGATGGATTCTCAACTGCAATGATTTTCCGGATGCAAGGACTGTGAACAATATAGAGAACTATAACCTTTGCCTTGACGTGCTCGTCCCTTCGGGATGGTCTGATTCAGGCCCTGTATATCAGGTAGTCCTTTCCGGATGTAACTGGTATGGAGAAGGAATGCTGTCAAGCCTTGAGGCGAACGGGAAATGGCAGACATTGGAGATACCGATGACTTATTTCAACAAGTCCGGTGAACTTCTGATAGATGCTGATTCCGAAATCGGACTGTATCTTGACGGAAGTTCGGCTTCCGGACTTCCCGCCGGAATGTGTTTTGACAATTTGAGACTGTCTGTCAAATAATTGATTTGTTTTGCAGTCAGGGACATCGCTATGACGCCTTGTCCCTGGCTTTAACTGTTTTCTTATTATCGTTATGACAATGGAAAAATTCCTGCTTTTTTGTCTCTCCCTGATTACGCTGCTGGTTTCCTGCGGTAAACCGGGACCGGAAAACATAGAAGGTCCGGCTCCTGTGGTGGAGTCCGTGACGGTGGATGACGGTGCGGAAGGAGTCGCATTGGATATAGGTGTCATAGATATTCTCTATGACGTGCCTGTCATACTTTCCGATGCCTCGAAGATCATTCTCTCGGATACCGAAATAGAGGTCGCGGTCACTAACAAGAGACTGCGGATAACATTCGGCGGGCTTGAATATAACGGAGAATATCGCCTGACCGTCGGTGCCGGTGCTGTCCTGTCCAAATCCTCAGGTAAAGGCTGCGAAGAGTTTTCACTGTCTTTCAGGACAGTGACCACATCGGTGGATCCAAACCCTCCGTATGTTCCCGGCGAGCCGGGAGACTATTCGGAGTCGCTCGTTACGGCGAATCCTATCCCGAATGCGGTAAGGCTGTATGACTATCTGCTTTCCATATACGGAAAAAAGACCCTTTCCGGTGCTATGGCCAAGGTGGACTGGAATACGGACGAGGCTGAATGGATAGGGAAATGTACAGGGGAATATCCGGCCATAGCGACTTTTGACTATATTCATCTGAATGATTCGCCTTCAAGCTGGATTGACTATGGGAATATCTCTCCTGCCAAAGGATGGTTTGACAGAGGAGGCATTGTCAGTGCTTGCTGGCATTGGAATGTTCCGGTTTCCGAGGGCGGGAAGGAATTGACTTTCGATCCTTCAAAGACTACATTTGACGCTTCGGATGCCGTAAAGGAGGGAACTTGGGAAAACGGTGTGGTGCAGGCTGATTTGAAGAAACTTGCTGGCTATCTGAAACTTCTTCAGGATGAGGGTATCCCGGTGATCTGGAGACCGCTTCACGAGGCTGCCGGAAACACTTATACCCAGTGGCATTCAGGTGCCTGGTTCTGGTGGGGTGCGGACGGTGCCCGGGCTTTCCGTGAATTATGGGTATATATGTTCGATTTCCTTGAGAATGAAGGTGTGCGCAACCTTATATGGGTCTGGACTACACAGACCTCATCGGAAGGGGATGCTGACTATGAATTCTATCCGGGAGACGAATACGTGGACATTGTAGGAAGGGATATATATAATGTTACGTCCGCTTCCGACATCGCGTCGCAGTTTGAAACGATAGCGAGGATGACTCCGCGCAAGATGGTCGCGCTTTCGGAGAACGGGAATGTGGCCGGTATCGCGGACCAGTGGAATGCCGGGGCGGGATGGCTTTATTTTATGCCGTGGTATGACTATGAAAATGACTGGACTTCCGGATTTGCCCATCAGCACGCTACGATTTCGTGGTGGAATGCCGCGTTTGCATCGGAAAATGTCGTAGGACTTTCAGGGCTTCCGGATGACTTGTATGAAAAATAATGATTGACCTGATGACTATAAAGACAATAACAATGGCATTGCTTACTGGAACAATGGCTTGCGCCTGCTCTCAGAAAGAGCCTGTATATAAGGATGCTTCCGCTCCTGTGGACAGGAGGGTGGAGGATCTTCTCGGAAGGATGACTCTCGAGGAGAAAGTCGGACAGATGAACCAGTTCGTAGGACTTGAACATATACGCAGGAATGAAGCACATCTGACTGAGGCTGACCTGAAGAACAATACCGCCCAGGCCTTCTATCCCGGATTTCCTGCCGATACCATAGCGAAATGGACAAAGGAGGGACGTATTGGTTCGTTTCTCCACGTACTTACCCTCGAAGAGGCCAACCATCTCCAGTCGCTTGCTATGGAGAGCCGTCTGCAGATACCTGTGATTTTCGGAATCGATGCCATTCACGGCAACGCCAACGCTCCGGACAATACCGTATATCCGACAAATATAGGCCTGGCCTCTTCTTTCAATCTTGGAATGGCCCGCAGGATAGCTCGCCAGACCGCTCTTGAAATGCGTGCAATGAATATGCACTGGACATTCAATCCTAATGTCGAGGTAGCCCGTGATCCCCGCTGGGGACGTTGCGGAGAGACTTTCGGCGAGGACCCGTATCTTGTCTCGCTGATGGGCGTGGAGTCCGTGAAAGGCTATCAGGGAGATTTGGGCGAAGACGATGTCCTTGCCTGCATAAAGCATTTTGTAGGAGGCAGCCAGCCGGTCAACGGAACGAACGGTGCTCCGACCGATTTGTCGGAAAGGACATTGCGTGAGGTGTTTTTCCCTCCGTTCCGCGAAGGTGTGCAGGCCGGGGCTATGTCTCTGATGACGGCCCACAACGAACTCAACGGAATTCCTTGCCATAGCAATGAATGGCTGATGGAGGATGTCCTGCGCGGAGAGTGGGGATTTGAAGGGTTTGTCGTGAGCGACTGGATGGATATAGAGCATATCCACGACCTGCACGCTACGGCAGAGAATCTCAAGGAGGCATATTTCCAGTCGATAATGTCCGGAATGGATATGCACATGCACGGAATCCATTGGAATGAGATGGTCTGTGAACTCGTACGTGAAGGGAGGATTCCCGAGTCGAGGATAGACAGGTCTGTCAGAAAGATATTGGAAATCAAGTTTCGTCTCGGACTTTTTGAACATCCGTATGCGGATCCTGAGACCACTATGGATGTGCGTCTTTGTGAAGAGCACCGTCAGACTGCTCTTGAGGCTGCGCGTGAGGGAATCGTTCTTCTGAAGAACGACGGCCTTCTCCCATTGGAGAGCGGAAAGTACAGAAGGGTGCTCGTTACAGGCATAAACGCCGATGACCAGAATATCCTCGGTGACTGGAGTGCTGCCCAACGCCCTGAGAATGTCACTACGGTGCTTGAAGGTCTTAAGATGGTATCTCCCGTGACGG
Source organism: Bacteroidales bacterium (assembly GCA_009774765.1). Classification (GTDB taxonomy): domain Bacteria; phylum Bacteroidota; class Bacteroidia; order Bacteroidales; family UBA932; genus Cryptobacteroides. The sequence continues at coordinate 82,679 of VSOK01000005.1, read as the reverse complement.
AGTTTGTCTTTGTCGACCAGGGCTGGGATCCGCGCAATATGTCACCTGCACAGGTTGACAAGGCGGCTTCCGCAGCCGTGGACTGTGACCTGAGCATTGTCGTTGCAGGAGAATATATGTTCAGGGACAGATGGACTGAAAGGACCTGCGGGGAAGATACCGACAGGTCGGATATCAGCCTTGTGGGGCTTCAGGATGAGCTGATAAGGAAGATATATGCCGCAGGCAAGCCGGTAGTGCTTGTGCTTGTCGCAGGGCGTCCTCTCGGTGTGGAATGGGCTGCCGGGAACCTTGACGCGGTCGTGAATGCCTGGGAGCCTGGTATGTATGGCGGTCAGGCCATTGCCGAGATATTGTATGGCAAAGTCAATCCGTCTGCCAAGCTTCCTGTGACTATGCCAAGGTCAGCAGGGCAGATTCAGATGATATACAATCATAAGCCTTCCCAGTATTTCCATCCTTATGCGGTGACTCCAAGCACTCCGCTTTACCCTTTCGGGTATGGACTTTCCTACACTGAATACGTGTATTCCGATTTCCGTCTTGACAGGACGGAGATATCGGCCGGAGAGGATGTCAAGGCATACGTGACGGTAACCAATAAAGGCGGAATGGCGGGAGATGAAATCGTGCAGCTGTATATCCGTGACAGTTTCTCCCAGGTGACAAGGCCGGTGAAGGAACTGAAGGATTTCGCACGTGTCCATCTTGAACCGGGAGAGTCCAGGGAGGTGGAATTTACGATAACTCCTGACAAGCTGATGTTCCTTGACAAGAAGATGAGGCCTATAGTAGAGCCTGGAGAGTTCTTCGTGATGGTAGGGCCGTCGTCTGATGACAAGGATCTTATGAAACTTGGTTTCAATGTGAAATGACAAGAAGATTATTGATATGGACAGAATATTGAAGACTTTGATGATTTTTACCTCTATGATGACAATTTTACCGTCCTGCGGAGTCGACGGCAATGAGGACAGGGACGCGCTGATGGACCGCCTGTGTGCTGCTGCCGGGTCCGGGGAAATAATGTATGGACACGAGGATGCCCTTCTGTACGGGCACGGCTGGGGTCCGGATGAAGCGGATCGTGCAGGATATGACCGTTCTGATGTAAAGGATGTCTGCGGAAGTCATCCTGCCGTGCTGGGACTCGACCTCGGAGGAGTGGAGGTTGCGGACGTTGACAATCTTGACGGACTCAGGTTCGATGCCATAAGGAAAGCGGCTGTGGCGCATTACGGAAGAGGCGGGGTGGTCACATTTTCCTGGCATCTGCGCAATCCTCTTACGGGAGGCGATTCCTGGGATGTAAGTTCGGACAGGGCCGTAGCTTATTTTCTGGAAAATGAAGATATCTTCCGTTCCTGGATGTCAAAGGTTGCTGACTTTCTCCTGTCCCTCAAGGACGGAAGCGGCAATCCGATACCGGTTATTTTCCGTCCTTGGCACGAACATACCGGGAGCTGGTTCTGGTGGGGAAGAGAGCTTTGCTCTGTGGATGAATACAAGGAACTGTGGGGCAGGACATACGCCTATCTTGTAGAGGAAAGGGGGCTGACAAATCTTATATGGGCATACTCTCCTAACACGGGAGTGGACGAGCAAGGATATATGGAGCGTTATCCCGGCGACGGATATGTGGACATTCTCGGTTTCGACTGCTATCAGTTCCGCTCTGAAGATGAGTCTATGGAGTCATCGAATGCAAGATATGCGGCTCAGTTGAGGGATGCCCTCGGATATATCACGGAACTTGGAAGGGAACACGGCAAGCCGGTTGCCCTGACGGAGACCGGATTTGAAGGAATCCCTTACTCCAAGTGGTGGACGGAGGTCCTTTACCCGGTAATCAATGACTATCCTCTTTCATACGTGCTGACCTGGCGCAACGCCTGGGACAAGCCCGGACATTTCTACGGACCTTTTCCGGGAGCGGTGTGCGAGGATGATTTCAAGGAATTTTATAGTAAGAAAAATATAATGTTCTTGTAGAACGACCTAAAATTAGTTTGATATGAATTTTGAAGAAAGACTTGCGTGGCTGGAGGCTCGATATGAGTCACTCATTTCAAGAAAGAATGAACCTGTAGAAGGCAACGGAATATATGAAAGATACAGGTATCCTGTCCTTACGGGGGATCACGCTCCTGTTTTTTGGAGATATGACCTTAACAGGGACACCAATCCGTATCTGATGGAGCGGTTCGGCATCCACGCCGCATTCAATGCCGGCGCGATCAGATGGAACGGGAAATATCTTCTTGCGGTACGTGTGGAAGGTGCGGACAGGAAATCATTTTTCGCTATGGCCGAGAGCGAGGACGGAGTGAGCGGTTTCCGTTTCTGGGACCGTCCTGTCACTATGCCTGATTTCGGCGAGCCTGCTACCAATGTGTATGATATGAGGCTGACGGCTCACGAGGACGGCTGGGTGTATGGAATATTCTGCGTCGAGCGCAAGGACCCTTCAGCTCCTGCAGGGGACCTGTCTTCTGCCGTTGCTGCCGCAGGGGTCGCAAGGACGAAGAATTTCATCGACTGGGAAAGGCTTCCTGATATGAAGTCGGCTTCCCAGCAGAGGAATGTGGTGCTTCATCCGGAATTCGTGGACGGGAAGTACGCGCTTTATACACGCCCTCAGGACGGATTCATCGATACCGGAAGCGGCGGAGGAATAGGATGGGCACTGGTGGACGATATGTCCGATGTCGAGATAAAGGACGAGAAGATTATCAATCGCCGCCATTACCATACCGTCAAGGAGACCAAGAACGGGGAGGGACCTGCGCCTATAAAGACATCCAAAGGTTGGCTTCACCTCGCGCACGGAGTCCGCAATTGCGCTTCCGGCCTCAGGTATGTGTTGTATCTCTATATGACTTCACTGGAAGATCCTTCCGAGGTCATCGCCGAGCCGGCAGGCTTCTTTATGGTGCCTGAAGGTGAAGAGTATGTGGGGGACGTGATGAACGTGCTTTTCGCAAACGGATGGATTGCGGACGAGGACGGGAAGGTGTTCATCTATTACGCGTCCTGCGACACCCGTCTGCACGTAGCCACATCCACCGTCGACCGTCTTGTGGACTATTGTCTCAATACCGGACCGGACGGATTTACCACGACTGAATCGGTGCGGAGGCTCAACGGCCTTATAGACCGCAACCTGGCCCTTCTTGACAAATAATAAGGAGTGTTCGGGTTCCGTCTGATGAAATTCAAACGGTTTTCAAAATTGCTGATGTTCGGATAAAAATTGCTATCTTGCAAAGTTTATCCGAACATCCGATTTATAACACTAAACTGATAACAGATGACTTCAAACAATGTGCAGGCCAAGGCGACTTTGTCAGAAAAGGTTGGCTACGGTCTCGGGGATATGTCCTCTTCTATGTTCTGGAAGGTTTTTACTGCCTATCTTCCTTTTTTCTATTCTACGATTTTCGGGCTGTCCCTTGTGGACGCGACTTTCCTGATGCTGGTTACACGCATTTGGGATGCTGTTTCCGACCCGATGATGGGAATAATCGCTGACCGTACTTCCACCAGGTGGGGACGTTACAGGCCTTATCTTCTCTGGATAGCCATACCGTTTGCCGTAGTGGGAGTGCTTCTCTTCACCACTCCGGAAGGATGGTCGTATGAAAGCAAACGCATCTGGGCGTATGTTACATACATACTTATGATGACTGTATATACCGCCATCAATGTACCGTATGGAGCTATGCTCGGAGTCGTTACGGACGATTCTGACGAGAAGACGGTATTCTCTTCTTTCAGGATGTTCTTTGCATACGGCGGAAGTTTTATGGTCCTTGCCGGATGGGAGCCTCTCTGCAAGTTCTTCAACAATATGCGCGGTATAGATGCCGGTGTCAACGACCCGTCTTCATGGCAGTATTCTATGATGGTAATAGCCGCCTGCTGTGCCGTATTGTTTTTCCTGACTTTCCTGATGACGCGCGAGAGGGTCAAGATTATGCCTAAGAAGACATCCGTCCTTTCTGACCTCGGCTCCCTTTTCAGGAATGCTCCCTGGTGGATACTTCTCGGCGGAGTCCTGTTCTTCAACTTCTTCAATGCGGTGCGTTATACCGCAGGACCTTTCTTCTTCGCCAGTGTAATCGGGAACGGTGCACATCTCAGCATCTTTTCGGCGGAATTCCTGTTCTATGCGGGAATATTCTTCGCTGTAGGGGAGATCGCCAATATGGCCGGAGTGGCAATGACTCCGTCAATTACGCGCAGAATAGGCAAGAAGACCACTTTTATGGGCTCTCTTGTGCTGCTGATGGTGTTCAGCGTATTGTTCTTCTTCGTGCCTTGCACGTCAGGAGGGTATTGGGTTATGATGCTTCTTCAGGTGCTCATTTCGGTCATTACCGGTATCGTCTCTCCTCTTGTGTGGAGTATGTATGCCGATATTGCCGATTATGCCGAACTGAAATTCAAGACAGTTTCCACAGGTCTTATATTCTCTTCTTCATCTATGGCGCAGAAATTCGGCGGAGCTATCGGAGGTTCTGCCGTGACGGCTATCCTTGCAGCCGTGGGCTACAGTACTGTCGCTGATGCGGTGCAGACTGAATCCGCATTGCTATGGGTAAAGGCCCTTATGAGCTTTGTCCCTGCTGCCGTGGCTGCCGTATCCATGCTGTTCCTTTTCTTCTATCCTCTGACATCCGGAAGGATGAAGGATATTCAGAATGAACTCCAGTGGCGCAGAAGTATGGATTCTTGAAAATTTCAGACAAAAAACAACTGTTTACAGGACCGGCGTTGACCGGTCGTTATATGAATTATGAAACATAGGATTTTATTTTCAATGCTGGCCGTGTGCTTCGGTGCGGCGGCCTACGGGCAGGTGCATATATCCACTTCCCGCACTTCGCTGGTGCTTGACGCCTCCGAAGGACAGAAACTGATGATGCTTTATTATGGGGACAGGCTCTCGGAGGACGACGTCCGGAATCTGAAGGCTGCAGGTGCATTCAATGCTGAAGCCTATCCTGCCTACGGTATGTCCGGAGCTTCCGAGACTGCCCTTGCCGTCACACATTCCGACGGCAATATGTCCACGGACCTGATTGTGGACAATGTGGAAATCTCTGACAAGGATGGAGGTAAGCTTGCCAAGATATGCCTGAAAGACAAGGTATATCCGTTTTATGTGAATGTATGCTACAGGACATATCCGGATTCCGAGGTGATAGAGACCTGGTCGGAGATTGAAAACAGGGAAAAGAAGCCTGTCGTTCTGACTGAATTCTATTCAGGCTTCCTGCCTTTACGTCGCGGTGATGTGTGGATAAGCCATCTTTACGGATCCTGGGCCAATGAGGCGAAACTTGCACAGGAACCTCTTATGCCCGGCATGAAGGTCATAAAGAATAAGGACGGGGTCCGCAATTCGCATACCGCGCACTCTGAAGTCATGTTCTCTCTTGACGGAAAGCCTATGGAGAACAGCGGAAGGGTAATCGGAGCCGCCTTGTGCTATAGCGGCAATTATGAGCTGAAGGTGGATACGGATGATTCGGAATACCACAGGTTCTTTGCCGGGATAAATCCGGACAACTCTTCATACAGGCTTGCTTCCAAAGAAGTTTTCAAAACCCCGGAACTGGCCCTGACATACTCCGATGAAGGAATGAGCGGTGTCAGCCGTAATTTCCACAGGTGGGGCAGAAACCATAGGATAGCCCACGGGGATGTTCCTCGCAAGATTCTCCTGAACAGCTGGGAAGGAGTGTACTTTGATATCAATGAAGCCGGTATGGACCAGATGATGGGCGATATAGCATCTATGGGCGGAGAACTTTTCGTTATGGACGACGGATGGTTCGGAGTGAAATATCCGCGTCTTACGGACAATTGCGCCTTGGGGGACTGGGGAGTAGACAGGAACAAGCTTCCCGGAGGAGTGTCGGCCCTTGTGAAGATGGCTGAAGACCACGGCATAAGATTCGGAATATGGATCGAGCCGGAGATGACAAATACGGTAAGTGAACTTTATGAAAAACATCCGGACTGGGTCATCAAGGCTCCGAAAAGGGAACCTGTGACAGGACGGGGAGGCACTCAGCTGGTGCTGGACCTTTCCAATCCTGAAGTGCAGGATTTCATATTTTCCGTCGTGGATGACATAATGACCGCAAATCCTGAAATAGATTATATAAAGTGGGATGCCAATATGAATATCGCAAACCACGGTTCACAATATCTTGCCTCCGACAATCAGAGCCATCTTTATATAGAATATCACCGCGGCTTCGCGAAGGTATGTGACCGTATAAGGGCCAAATATCCGGACCTTGTCATCCAGGCCTGCGCAAGCGGGGGAGGACGTGCCAATTATGGCGTGCTTCCATGGTTCGATGAGTTCTGGGTGAGTGACAATACCGATGCCCTCCAGAGGGTGTATATGCAGTGGGGAACTTCATATTTCTTCCCTGCCATCACGATGGGCTCGCATATAAGCGCGGCTCCGAATCATCAGACATCAAGGACTATACCTCTGAAATACAGGATAGATGTGGCTATGAGCGGAAGGCTTGGGATGGAGATACAGCCTAAGAATATGACACAGGAGGAAATCACCCTGTGCAGGAATGCCATTGCACAGTATAAGCAGATCAGACCGGTGGTGCAGTTCGGTGACATCTACAGGCTTGTGTCGCCGTATGACAATCTCGGAGTGGCTTCCCTGATGTATTGTACTCCGGAAAAGGATGAGGCGGTGTTCTATTGGTGGAAACTTGAGCATTTCTGCAACCAGCATCTTCCGCGTGTCACTATGGCCGGACTTGATCCGGACAGGAACTACAAGGTTGTGGAACTCAACAGGATAGACAGTGAACCGCTTCCTTTCGAAGGGGCCGTGTTCAGCGGACGCTTTCTGATGGAGAACGGACTGGAGATTCCATATACACATAAAGTGGACTATCACAGGCAGAACGACTGGGCGAGCCGGGTACTTTATCTTGAAGCGTTGTAAGGACAGGCCTGATTGATTGACAGGTGTTTATAATAATGCGTCTTTTTAAGAGGGACCGTTTTTCACCCTCTTAAAAAGACGCATATTGCCTTTAGGCGATTCTGTGTCACATTTCCATATACTGCGGATTATGGAAGAGATACAGGTTCGTATTCTATAGGAGAATTGACAGTGAGGTCATTGCCGGAAGCTGACCAGTCTTTCACTGTGTTCTTGCCCATATCGTCCTCGTTGAATCTCCAGTATGCTACCAGACCTTCTGAAGCAGGGTCTACATAATATATGTGGTTCTCTGCGTTGAAGTCGCTGGTAGTGAGTACCTTGTTCCATATCCGGACTTCGGACATCCATCCTCGGAAATCGCGGTTGTTGTCGTAGGAACGTCCTATCCAGAAACAATATTTGCCCATATTCGGAAATCGGTTTTCCATGCCTTCCGCTATATGCGGCACTCCGAAGTTGACTTCAGTCTTTGGAATAGTGACAGTTCCGCAATTGGCATAGTTATTTCCCATATATAGGGTTACAGAACCGCGGTCAAATGTCAATGCAATGGGAATCCACTTCTGAAAATGTCCGAAATTACCAGGCAGAGTACTTAATGTCCAATAGCTTCCTGTTTTTGAGCCCCCGTTATATGCAAGCTGGATTGTATTATGGGATGTGCTGTTGCCGTCTCCCATACGGAGAAGGAAATCGTTCTCTATTCCAAGGAGAGTGGAAATTTCATTGCCGGACTTCCATTCACGGATATTTATAAGCATTTCGATGGTGAACTGGCTCAGGTTGTTGACTGGAGCCGCATTTTCCCACTTAGGATATGCATAATGCTTCTTCATATTCGCGACATAGTTGATAAGGGCGGATTTTTTCAAGGTAACAGGAACTGTTACGGCAGGCACTGATGAGGAAACAGGTCTGAAAACAATGTTGTATACAGTCTTGTCGCTGACGCCTGTCACGCTGAATCTCTCGACATTGCCTTCTTTGCCTCTGCTTGTGACACCGCTTGCATCACTTAAATCAACATCATATTCCACATTGGCCGTAACCGGGATTTCGAAATTACCTCCTTCCAGACCGAGGATGATCTCTTTTGTCTCTACAGAGAGAATGTCTGTCTGTTTCTGTCTTACGGCAACGGTCACAGGTTCTACTCTTGCACCGCTGACAGTAATTGTACTCTGACGGTTTTCAAATGTCGTATTCTCTTTCACATTGAAGTAGAAATCCACTGAATTGTCACCCTGGTTTGATGTAGTGTATTCTATCCACGATTTGGCGTCGTCAGGAATGGTCACGGTAAGGTCTGCGGCAGGGATGTTGGAATTGACGGAAACAGTAAGGTCTCCTCCTTTGTTGTCATATTCAAATTCTGCTTCGGATGCAAGTTCGAGAGTCCACGTCTTGGCCTTGCTGATGATGGTGCATGTGCATGAGGCGTCTCCGTCTGTACTGAAGGTAAATGTTGCTGTCAGGTCTTCCTCCTCATTGTTGGGTTCCACATTGAATGTGACTGCATCACCGTCTTCACCTTCCAGGGTGGATGGAGTCACCCAGCTGTATTCATCATCCGGTGTGAGTGTCCAGGACGCCCCTTCATCGTTGACGAGGCTTGTCACGGTAACGGAAGGGTTTCCTCCGTCTGCGCTGACTTCAATCGGCTCCGAAGGATAGATGGAAATCTCTCCGACAAGAGGATCCGCCTTTTCGACTGTTATCTTGAACTCTGTTTCGGCTTTGCCTGAAGTGAAAGTATATACTGCTTCACGTATCTCAAATGTGTCGTTTGGTTTTACTGAGAAGACCACCTTGTCACCGTCTTTTCCGCTTATTGCTGACGGTTCCACCCAAGAGTATTCCTCCTCTGGTTCAAGTGACCATTCTCCTGAGCTTGTAACTATTACATCCACTGAACCGCCGATGTTCTTAAGGCCGGCGTTTTCAGGCGATACTGAAATTTCGTCGGCGGCAGGCTGCTCCGGTTCTATGTTCTTCTCATCGCAACCGGTTGTCAGTGCGAGAAGGCCTGCAAGCATTAAAATTGTCTTTTTCATGTTTCAGATATTTATGTGATTATTATTACCAGGCAAAAGGATAAGGGTTAGGGTCGAAATCGTTGTTGTGAGTTCCCATAGTTGCCTTTTTGTAGACATATTGAGGAGTCATAAGCTTCATACCGTCATACAACCCTTTGGCAGCCGTCTGAAGAGCAGCTACATTATCCGGCTTTTTGACAGGGTTGTAGCTGAACCACATCATCCAGCCATAACCGCTATTTTTGATGTTTATTGCATCACTTGGAGAGCTGCCGCTTCCTAGATTCATTTCTACTGAACCTCCGGAACACTGCTTTTTCGTCATTCCTGACATAGGGGCTGCTTTTTTTATAGGATAGTCGGCAACTGCTATATCCACATAGTTGCCTGGAGCGACTCCGTTGAAACGCGGAAGAGATGAATTGATGTTTCCGTAATAGTAGACCATTGTGTAGGTATCCCACGGAACAATTTCTTTCATTGATTCTTTTGTATAATAGAGCAGCCTGCTGGCATTTTCCGCTGAAGCAGATTCAAACCACTCTCCGGAAAGTTGTCCATAGTTTGAATATTCGTCATCAAAAGAGATTCCGTCCAACTTGTATTTCTTTACTGCATTTGCAAGTGTCTTTGAGTATTCGATTGCTCCGTATTCGGAGAGATTGGCTATTCCGGCTCCGTCATGGTTGCCGAGCAGTCCGAGCAATACCTTTATGCCTGCCTTTCTGAGCGGCTGGATATATGTCTCGGTCTGGTCGAGAAGTCCCTGGGTGCAGCCGTTGTTGTTAAGTATGACTTCCTGATTCCTGCCGTCCCAGTTTATGTTTGCTGCGAAGAGTACAACCGCATCCACCATCATACTGCCGTCTTCAAGCCTCAGTTCGAGAAAGTTGAGCGGGTTGGTATCCTTTGTGTCTATATAGACGACATTCTTCACGTCTTTCTTGCATTTGTGTGAAATGGTGTAGTTTACCCTTGCCTCTGCCATAGGGGCCGTCACACCGGTACCTGCTTTGGGTTTGACAATGACCGGAATGAGATAAGTGACACCATTGTGGAGGCTGTTGATGTCATCTGGATTGATTTCCACTGTAAATTCTTTGCTGTTTTCACCGGCGGACATAGTCACCGTACCTTCCGACGGAATTGTGACAAGATGTTCAGGATATGCCTGATAGTCAGTCTTGTTGATGAGGTTGTAGGCTGCCACATAATCTTTGTCGTAGACTATGTCAAGCTGTGTATCGTTTCTGAGAGACTTGTCAAGATTTACAGTCAGAGGCAGTTCGAGTGTGTTGAGATTGGCTATGACCAATTCTCCGCTATGGCTGCCCTGTGCATTTGTAAGTGACGCCTTGACGCTCTCAAGGTCCGGAGCTTCCTGGCTCACATTGATACGGACAGGTTTCGCGCCTTCCGCGCTTATGTCGACCCTGCCGACACGTGAGATCGTACCTTCATTTGCCTGAGTGGTCAGCAGCAATTGGCCTTCCTGCTTTTCAGCAGTCAGCCAGTCAGGCACTTTATAGTCCCATTCCTCCACATTGGTATCAACAGTGAGAGCTGTAACCTCACCTGCTTCTGCTGAGAATGAAATAGGTTCTGATGGGGTTACACTGAGAAACGGTACCACTTCTTCAGCTGCATCCTGGCTGACATTGATGGCTACAGGCTCTGCATTGCCTGCTGTAATGGTCAGACGTCCGACTCTGACTTTGGTCTCAGGATTGTCTGTGACATTTACAGAAAGACTCTTTTCTCCTGCAGATATTGTAATCCACTTCTCTGAGGCACTGTACTCCCATTTGGCGGCATCAGTCTCTACGTTGAGGCGGACAGCCTCATTGTCTTTTGCCATAAATTCCAAAGCATGGTCAGGAGTTACCGTCAGGGTGTTGACGGTATCTTCAGGTGTTTCCGTACAAGCGGCGACCAACACGGATATGATAGGACATATCCAAAATTTAAATGATTTTCTCATCTTGTTATATTAATGTTTATTGAGTTTGTGTATAATCTGTTTTATTGTGGAAGCTGGACATTTACCCACAGGAATGTATGGTCTCCTATAAGATTGTTTCCGTATTCTGTATGGTCCTTGATAACGTTGCCGGTATTGTCGTTGAATTTCCAGTATGCCACAAGACCCTCGCTGTCGGGACGGACTTTCCAGAAGTGGTTTTCCGCATTGATTTCTTCAGCAGTAAGAGCCTTTTCCCAGATTCTCGCCTCTGCTATCATACCGTCGAAGTCACGTTTGTTATCATAAGAGTAGCCGAACCAGAAAGCACGTGGTCTGCCTTCGTCCTCATTCGGACGGCTTGTCCCGTCTATGGACTGCCCTGTAGTGAAGTCAACGCTTGTGAGTATCTCCCCATTTTCCACTTTGGCTTTTTCACAGCCTCCCGCACGCCTTCCGTCAATGTAGACATCTATTTTACCGTTGTCGAATGCAACTGCAATGTGCTGCCATCTGCCTGTTTCAAGCAGAGGCTTTTCTATCTTCACGGAACCTCTTGAGTTGAGCTCTTGTCCATTAATCTTTTTGCCGTAAGCTACATTCAGCATATTCTTGCTGCAGTTCCTGTCTCCTGCACGTATAAGGAAGTTGTCTTCGATGCCCATTATTGTGGAGATTTCCTCATTGGCATAGGTATTGGCATATATAAGTGCCTCCAAAGTGAATACGGACATGTCCTTAAGCCTGGACTTGTCCTTCCAGTCCACCCATGCCAGATTGTCGTTGATGTCAGCGACGGTATTGATAAGGGAGGCCTCGCTTATGACTATATAGATGCTCCTTGCGCTTTCCATCACTTCCACTCCATCGGACTCGACGATGGTCAGAGGCATTACATAATTTGTGGTATAGTCCAGTTTGTCAAGGCCGGTAAATTCAAGGGTCAGAGCCTCGCTGGATACGCTTGATGAAGTGATCGAGGCTTCAAGCCTGCCGAAATTGCAGCTGGTTTCCGGAAGCAGCCTGGCAGTCGCGTCATAGTATGCATTGCGGTAGGTATCAAGCAGCTCAGGTGCTTTGTCAATCAAGATTCTGACGTCACGGTCAAGAGGAGAAACCATCCCCAGCGTAAGGTCGTATACCATAGTGCCTATATGCTCATCTGTCTGTATCTTCATTTCCGGAGCATACGAATCCGCTGAGATGAAGACCTTGTTTTCAACTTCGGGTCCGTTATTGTCGCAGGCAGGAAAAACAATCATCCCGACAGCCGCGAGTATAAAGTATTTTCTTAAATCCATAGTATTTGAATTTATGCTTGTCAGAGGTTCAGGATTCTGATTGCTTCCCTGATGCTTCCATAGCTTTTCTCAGCCATGAAATAGTCATCCTGTGCATTCTCGATGCAGATTCCCGTCTTGTCGAAAGACTGGTAGGCGACAGTTGTCCAGGAAGCGGCTTCCGAAGGAGTCAGCCCGATATGGGCCGGGTCGGCAGGAGTGGGAACGGTGACTTCGAGGACGAACCTGTCTCTCGGCACATTCCCTTCTCCGCGGTCTATAATCCTTTCTATGGCCATTTCTACATTTCCGGTGGATTCTTCCGTGCCGCAGGCATAGAGCATTCCGGAGAACCTGTCGAACAGTCCCTTGATGTCATAGGCGCCTGATGCCCGGCTGAGGACTGACAGTATTCCCCTGACATATACGGTCTTGTCCTGATGCTTTCCGAGCCAGTCCAGGGCGGTGTTTACAAAGGCTGCCCTTCCGGTAATGGAGAATACGGAAGACGAACCGTTATAGGAGAGCATTATGCCGTCCAGCCCATATCTTTCGCAGCATTCAAGCTGTTTCCTGAACCCGTTTTCGAGGAATGTCCTGAATTCCTCTTCTGTTCCTGCCGGTTCGCCGTTGCTTTCATTTGCTTCCTGAAGCGCGTCCCATTCGTCTGCAATTGAGATAAAATCTACGTCTGCAAGAACTTTGGTGGCTTTGTCGGCACGCAGGGATGCTATTTCTGAGACAAGTGACGGATGCAGTCCGTCCTTAAGGTTGCGCAGGTAGATGACATCCACACTGTCCGGTATGGATGCCGGATGCTGGAAACGTCCTGTAGGGACGTCTGCACAGGCGTTCATCCCGACTATCACTGTCTTATGGTCGCGTTCCTTGAATGCCCTGAGATCCTGCAGGTATCCGGAGGAAGGGCCGGACAATTCAGAATGTATGTCCTTTGCCTGCGGCTCTGTCCACCCGGAACATCCGCAAAGTCCTGCAGCAAGTGCAAAAATTATCAATATCTTCTTCATCGTTCTATCAGTTTTTGGGTTTACAGTCGAACCACAGACGTGTAGCCATATTATCCGCTCCTTTAAGGAGGTTGTCCACTGCATATTTATGGTTTGCTTCATTGGAGGTCGCTTCATTTTCAGGATATGGCATCCTGCGTGCACCGGAAGCTGCATCTGATACACCCCATTTGCTGCTGAACTCCACAGCCGGAATCAGATGAGGATAGCCGGTCCTTCTCCAGTCAGCCCAGGATTCGCAGCCGAGAAGCCAGTTTGCAATCCACTTCTGGATGATGATGCGCTCCTGCATCTCCTCGAAGTCTGCCGCATCATTCCATTTCGGTGTAACGGAAGAAAGAAGGGAGCCATAGTTATAAGTACCTGCAGGGTCTTCATAAAGTTCAGGAATACCTGTTCCCTGGAGATATGCATCCGCTCCTTCCGCTCCGTATTGTTCAAATGACAGGCGCACTCCCTGTTCGTAGTATGATTTCGCTGTACCGGAAACATTATAGGCTATTGTCCCTTTTTCCTTGAATGCGGCAGCCTCCGCAAGAAGGAATGAAACTTCAGCTGCGTTCATCCAATAGGCGGGAGCTGTCTCTGAAGCGAAATATACTCCTGAATACTTATGACCGACCTGTACATGGCTCGGGACGTTTATGCCATGCCGCAGGCCGGCATATTCCGTCCCTTTGGCAAGAACATTCTCAAACTCTGTCCTGGTGAAATATTTCTCTCTGCGCGGATCTTCATATCCGTTCATATAGCAGATTATGTCAGCTGCAGCATGGGAGTCACCTGACATTGTAGTGCATTTGCTCTTGTCTTCATGCTGCGCCATATTGTATCTGATTGATACACAAAGAGGATTTCCGGATACTCCCCAATATGAGAATTTGGCGTTGTCGCTGTTCGAGACAATAAGGCCGATCTCGTCATTTATGGCTTCATCGGCCATTTTTCTGGAAAGTTCAGGGTCAGCGTAGCAGATACGCATAGCCAGCCTGAGCTTCAGGGAATTGGCAAACTTTATCCATTTTACGATACTTCCGCCATATACAGCATCTGCAGAAGCCGGGAAACTTCCCACTGAAATATTGTTTTCAAGGGTGTTGACAGCATCGGTAAGTTCTTCAAGCATAGTCTTGTAGATGTCCTCCTGCGAATCATAAGGTACGCTTATCTCACCGTTCCTTCCTATCTTTGAATAAGGTATGGGGCCATAGGTGTCAGTAACTCTGTGCATAGCGGCCACTTTTACAATGTCTCCCACCGCGAGGATATTCTCATCTGATGTGACTTCATTGAGCTTCCTGTAGTTGGTATAGACTACAGGTATAATCTTGTCACTGGCCATGAACACATTGGTCCAGTCATCGGTAGCATTATAGTTTGATATGGTGAAATTGTTCCAGCCGTCCTTTGCAGGAGCAAGATATCCGCTTACGGCGCATCCGAGAAGCACATCCGTAAACTGTGCCGTGTTGACATCCGGAGAAATGACTCCGTTCATCATTCCTGTCAAAGCTGATTTGACGGCATATCCGTCGCGCTGCATCTCGCTGTCTGTCACTCCATAAGGATTTCTGTTCAGGTTGATGTAGTTGCTTGTGCATGACGCGGATATGGTGAAGGCGGCAAATATTATGGCAATTTTTGTCGTTTTGTTGAATTTCATATTGTTCATCTCCTATCAATTAGAATTTAAGCCTGAGATTGAAGCCGAAATTACGTGTGCCGGGCATCATGAAATAGTCGATTCCCTGATAGTAGTTTCCTGTCGTGGCAATGGCTTCAGGGTCGTATGGAGCCTTGTTGTAGATCATCCAGATGTTTCTTCCTGTCAGCTGAAGGGTAAGCTCGCATACATCCTTGAACATTTTTCTCGGGAAGGTGTAACCTATGGAAGCCTCCTGAAGCCTTACATTGGTGGCAGAATAAGTATAATACTGAGGAAGTGTATCTCCTCCTGCTATTGCAGTATACCACGCATTGGGATCTATAAAGTCAGTATTGTTTATGAATATGCCGTTATCCCTGGCATCCGCTGTAACTTCCGACACTCCATAATAGTCCAGGACAGCCTGAGTCCTTGAATAGACGATACCGCCGAGTCTGGCTGTAATCATAAATGCAATATTGAAGTTTCCGATACTGAAGTCGTTCCTCCATGCCATATTGGCCTTGGGCAGTACGCTGCCCAGCTTTATATACTCGTCAATACCATTGAGGGACCTGGTCTCAACCTTGCCCTTGGCATTGACATAGATGTGATTGTCATAGTCTCTGATGAAATCCTGTGTGGAATAGAGGTCTCCCAATGTTCCTCCTTCCCTGAGGATGAACTTGGCATTTCCAAGACCGCCCATATCCAGGCTGCTGATATTCAGTAATTCACCTGTTACGGGATTGACAGCGTTGTCGGCGAGTGAGATGATCCTGTTCCTGTTGATGGATAATGTATAGCTGCTGCTCCAGATGAAACTGTTCCAGCCCTTGTCGAATCCGAGTGACAGCTCAAAGCCTTCATTCATCACATCTCCGGACTGGATATAGATTTCAGAATATCCGGAACCTGTAGAGATATTAGGAGCAAATGTCTGATTTCTTGTATGGGTATTGTAATATGTGGCATCAAGGCTGAACCAATCAAGGAAGCGCATCTGCAGGCCCGCCTCCCATGATTGTGTGCGTTCCGGTTTCAGACGGTCCATCGGATACACGGTCTCTGAAGACCATGAGTTTCCTTTGTCAGGCCATAAGTGTACAGGATTGGCAAGCCATCTTTCAAAGGGTGAACCTACTGAGGCGTACGAAGCCCTTAATTTCATATATTCAAGTTGCCTGGGCATTTCCGGAATTATTGAGGAAAGCACTACGGATGCTCCGACTGACGGATAGAAGAAGGATCTGGACAGCGAGCGCGGACCGGCAAGCTGTGACGGCCAGTCATTGCGTCCGGTGATGGTAAGGTAATATGCATTTTTGTAGCCTGCTTCCGCAGAAGCATATACCGACTGTGTCTGTTCAATCCATCCGGTCTGCTTCTTGACCATCTTCGATGCATCTATACTGTATACATTGAATACATTGGGTATATTGTCTGAAGCAATGGGTCCACGGTTTGATGTCAAGTCGTTTCTCATATCCGTAATGGATGCTCCGAAGTTGGCATGGAGACTCCAGTCACTCCAGACTTTATTGAAGTCTATAAGTGCATCGGCATAGACCTGCGTATCATCATTCTGCTCAATGGCAAACAGACCGTTGTCCGACCCTTCGGTCAGTTCCGTGAATGTAGTGGCATAGAATTTCTCTGTATATTTTGTCGACGAGTTGTCCACACGTACTCGGCCAGAGACTGTGAGCCAGTCCAGAATCTCATAGGAAAGTGCGGCGGCGAGCATATATCTTTTCTTCTTGCTTTCACGTAGATTACGGTTATTGACCCAATATGGGTTCTGCATTGCGAGACCTGCATCTCCGACAGGCCAGTATTGGGTAGATATTTTTCTTACGGGATCCCATCTCTCGTATGCCTTTGCTGCATCCCACCAGTTTCCCCTCGGATAAAGATAGGCACCGACGATAGGGTTGTTGTACACACCCTGATTGGTAGCATTGAGGTCTCTCTGGATTATATAGCTTCCCGACAGGTCAAGAGTCATCTTGTCCTTAAGGAACTTGGCGGTATTGCGTAAGGTGAAGTTGTACCTGTCATATTTGTTGTTTGGTACTGTTCCTATGGAATTTACCGCCGATGCTGAAAGATAAGTCTGGTTCTTGCTGTTTCCTGTCGATATAGAGACTGTCTCTGTCCCGGTCACGCCTGTCCTGAAATAATCACTGCGCGGGTTGTATTCCGGATTGTTGTACTCATTCAGAAGCTTTCCCCAGCTCCTTGTCACGGAACCCTGCAGAGAAGAGTAGTCTCCTGTACCATATCTGTTCTGGAAACGTGGAAGTACGAAAGGGGTGAAGATTTCGGTATTGCTTGTTACCGTTACATTTGTAGTGCCTGCCGCACCTTTCTTGGTGTTGATGACAATCGCACCGTTGGCGGCAGACGAACCATAGAGGGCCGCTGCGGCTGCTCCTGTCAGGACTGTCATGGACTCGATGTCCTCCGGGTTGATGTCGGCTACAGGGTCCATGGAGCCGCGTGAATCGAACTCTGTTCCTCCTTCACGTGCCGAAGTGTATGTCGGGACGCCGTCTATTACATAAAGGGCATTCGATGATTTTGATATGGACTTCTGCCCCCTCATGACAACTTTGGAGGCACCGCCGACTCCGGAAGAAGACGCGTTTATGACAAGACCTGCAACCTTTCCGTTGAGAGAATTGATGAAGTTGGCGTCTTTGTTGGCGAGAAGTTCGTCGGATTTGACTTCCTGTACATTGTAGGACAGCGCTTTTTCCGAGCGTTTGATACCGAGGGCTGTGATGACAGTCCCCTCCATGGCGATGGAGTCGTCTTCCAAGGTTACTTCGAAGACCCTTCTGGTACCTATCTTGAATTCTTCGGTCTTATACCCTAAGCAGGAGAATTCCAATGTCGAAAATTCCCCCCCCTCCTCGGCCGGGATTTCGAACTCGAATTTACCGTCCAGGTCCGTACTCATACCTGTTGTAGTGCCTTTGATGAGTACGGCGGCCCCGATAAGGGGATTTCCGTATATGTCCGAGATTGTACCGGAGACTTTGACTGTAGTCTGTCTTGAAATGTAGATGTAGGTCCCTTCTATCTTATATGATATGCCTACAGGGGCAAAAAGAGCCTTGCATACATTCCCGATGGTCTCATTTTGGGAAGAGATGCTGACTTTGGTCCCTACAGGGTCGACTCCTTTGTTGAAGAACAGGTAGGGAGACTGTTTCTCAATTTCCTCAATCGCTGTCCCGAGACTTACATTTTTCAGTTCAAGTGTTATCCTTGTCTCTTCCTGCGCATTTATGCCTGTTTCAGCTAAAAAAGTGTAGAAGAGTATAAGACATAGCAATCTGCCGTATTGCAGAATACTTTGTTTATTCATAGATTTGCAAGATTATTAGTAATGAGTGTATGGTTTTTGTAATCAACTCGTTGCAGTGGCCTGCGGATGTTGCGGATTCGCAGGCTTTTTTGACGGTTGTATCTGTGGTTTCAAGTGTTACGTCATGGTCTTATGTCTGTATCAGTTTTGTTATTTGATGTATATTGTATCCGTATTGTAGTCCTTTACATACTGGAAGTCTGCAACTCCCTGAAGAACGTTGAGGGCTGATATTATACCGTCGCTTATACGCAGTTTGCCGTTTAGGTATTTCAGTTCAGGCATAGTGTCCCTGCTGATGACTATTTTCACTCCGAAGGCCATTTCAAGCTTTTTCATCAGCTCCGCAAAATCCTGTGTGTCTACGTTCAGGATGCCTTTTGTCCAGCGCACTGCAGAGTTTGCGTTTCCTGTTTCTATCGAGAAGTCATTTCCGGCAAGCCTTACTGTCTGGTCCGGTCTCATTATTATTTCTTTTTCAGGACGCAGGCGGTTCGTCAGCCTGATGGAGCCTTCAATAAGAGTGGCTGAGAACTTTCCGGCATTCTCTATGGCATTGACATTGAATTCTGTACCGAGTACTTCTATGTCGGAAGCGAATGTCCTGACGATGAAAGGTTTTTCAGAGTCGTGAGCAACATCGAAATAAGCCTCTCCATCAAGATGCACTTCTCTTGAGTCTTTTGAGAATATGTTCGGATATTGTATTTTAGCTCCGGAGTTGAGCTTGACGGAAGTCCCGTCACACAGGCAGATGTCTATGCGTTGCCCCGGAGGTACTTCAATCGAAGTGAACGTTTCTGCCATTTCTTTTCTTATGCTTTCCCTTGAAATGTAGGTTGCAGCAAAGAATATTGCTATTGCAGCGGCTATATTTGTCGCGGCCAATAGGATTCGGCGGTAGATTTTCTTTTTATGGACAGTCGTTTCAGGAACTGACGGATTTCCCTGTATCATGCCTATCGGGGCATTGAGCAGGTATGCCTCGTAAAAATCATGGATGTTCTTGAACTTTTGTCTCTCCTTTTCTTCATTGCCGGCATTGTACCATTCTTCTATCTCCTTTTCTTCCTCCTGGTTGGTGTCGCATCGGAAATACTTGAGCAGAAGCTCGTCAGATATGTCGTGTATGTCTGGTTTCTTGTGTTCCATAGTCTTTGAAATACGGTCTTTTAAAAGATTCCATATATAAGAGTCATAACCACGGAAAATTAGTAGTGAAAATTTTAATTTTTTTATGATTTTTTGATAGATCCTCTCTTTGGGCTATATTTGAGCTGACGCTCATATATAGGCCTTGGTCTCGGCATAGTCAAATAAATTTTGCCTCTGCTCTCGACTTTGGCTATATTTGTTTTAAATTTATAATTTGACAAAATTCGATAGCACATCCAAAGGGTAATGTCCAGTATGGAAAAGCATATTATTACACATGAAGAGTTGACGTCTTTGACATTGGAGAGGACCCGTTATATAAGGTTGGCGCAGATATATGTAAGAGATGAGAATGATGCGGAAGATATATACCATGATTGTATCCTTCTGTTGATTTCCAACAAGGACAGGACATACGTTTCCGATGTTAAGTCCTATTTTTCCGTTATAATAAAGAACAGATGCCTTCGTTATCTTAAGCAGAAGCAGCGCAGCGAATCTGTGGACTCGGATACTGACAGGTTCAGGCAGTATTTTCTGACGAGGCTTCAGGAAAATGCTGAAGAAAGTGCCGTGAGGGTTGCCGATATGCCAGAATTGTTCAGAAAGTGTGAAAAGAGACTTCCTAAGCTGACTCTTGAAGTCTTCGAGGCAAAACGTCTTGAGAAGATGTCCTATAAGGAGATAGGCAAAGTGTATGGAATTTCGGAAAGTAGGATAAACTTTGAAATAAAGCGTGCCCTCAAAGTCTTTCGTGAAGAATTCAAGGATTATGGTCTGTTTCTATGGGCTGCTGTCATATTCTTTTCCCACGCCATCTGCCGCTTCTGATATAGAGTCCGCAAAGGACGCACATAGCTCCGGCATAGACGTGTTCCGCTGTCCAGCAGACCGCTATGTCGGATTTCATTATGCTTATTACTACTGTACAGTATGCCATATTGACCGTCAGGGCGATCAGTTCCAGGGCAAATGCCGTCTTGGTGTTGCCTGTACCTGATACTGCCTGGAAAAAGATCATTCCTGCGACATTCAGCAGATATGCCGATGCCATAACGAGCATAGACGGGACAGAGGCGTCTATTATTTCAGGAATGTCGGTATATATCCCGATGACGGCTTTGGGGAACAGGGCGAAAACTGAGATTATCACTATGACTATGCTGTAGGTTATGACCATCAGCCTTTTAAGCAGCATCGGAACTTTATCCTGATGTCCTTCTCCTATTATGTTGCTGACAAGGGTGCTTCCTGTGGAGGCGAATGCCATTACGGCCACCCATATCATTCCTGACACGTTCCGTACGATGTTGGATACGGCCAGTGAACGTTCTCCGAGATGTTCCACGAACAGGAAGAATATAAACCAGGTGGATATTGAGACAAAGCTCTGCACCATGGTCCAAACCGAGACGGACATTATGGATTTCAGTTCTTTCCATTCGAATCCGGATATCCTGTTGAGGCCGTATTTCCTGCAGTCTGTAAAAAAGGCCGTATAGATGATGAAGAATACCAGTGAGACAAGCTCCGCAAGCGTCGAACCGATGGCGGCTCCGGTGATCCCGAGTGCCGGACAGCCGAATTTCCCGAAGATCAGGATATAGTTGAACAGCACATTGGACAGCACCATTATGACCGAGTTGAGGGTGAGAGTCTTTGTCTGTGTCGTGCCGACGAAGAAAGCTCTGAACATCACGGTCATAAAGGCGAACAGAAGCCCTGGAATTCTCCACCTTACATAGCTTAATGCTGCGTCATTGATATGTTCCGAGGATACTATCGATGACATTATGTGCGGAGAGAATATTTCAGACAGCGTAACTGCCGCAGCCGCAAGCACTACCAGGAAATATATGCCCTGATAGAAGATTCTGCCCGTTTCCGTATACCGGCCTTCTCCGTTGCGTCTTCCTATGATTATCTGTGCTCCTATGCTGAATCCGAAACCTGCCATGAATATGACCATATAGTAGATGCCCGCGATCGCTGACGCTCCGAGCTCTATTTCTCCCACACGTCCGAGAAATGCCGTGTCTGTCATACCGATAAGCTGTTCCATTATCAGGCTGATCAGGATGGGGTAGGATACTTTCCAGATATTCTTGTAGCTGTAGCTTTGTTCCATAGGGATGAGTGGATTTCGGATAAAGTGAATGGGGATGTCCGTATGACGGTCAGGCGAGAACAGAGATTGCCTGTTCAACGGTAAGCGCGTCGCTTACCTTGAATTCTCCTGAACGTGACCTCTGCAGTGAATCCAGATGGGCACCGCTTTCAAGGGCCTCTCCGAGGTCCCTTGCGAATGCGCGTATGTATGTGCCTTTGCTGCATTCTATCCTGATGTCCGCGTGAGGGAGATTCAGTCCTGAATTGTCGGCCACATTTATGCGGCTGCTGGCTTTTGATGTTGTCAGGTTGTTGTCTGATACCGTTCCGGTGTGGACATTTCCTTTTCCTGACGGGAGAAAAGACAGCAGTTCAATGCCGGTTATATTGATTTTTGCCGTTCTTATTATTTCTGAAGCTGCCTGGTCAAATATTCCTTCCCGGGAAAGCCCTTCCGCACCGTATTGTCTGTACAGTTTCCGCGCGAGTTCGTATGCCCTTACTCCGTCCACCGATTTTGCGGAAAACAGCGGTGCAATCTGCTCCTGCTCTCCGACAAATGGCTTCAGCGCTTCCCTGATGCCTTTGTCTGTGATGTGGGAATACGGGAAATGCCTGTCAATCTCTTTTTCCAGGTCGTATGACGGGGTTGTCGCTCCGAATGATATTCCGGCTATATATTCCTTGTCGTGTGACTGGAATTCTTCCGCCAGCCTTGTGGCTTTGCCTATACAGACCAGAAGTACGCCTGTGGCAAGAGGATCCAGTGTTCCTGCGTGTCCGACTTTGAGGTTTTTTTTGCCGAAATGTCTTGTTGCCGCGAATTTTATCTTACGGATTACGTCTGCCGAGGTCCATCTGTACGGTTTGTCTACCGGTATTACGATACCGTCCGGATATGCCTCTATATCGCAAATGAGTGCAGGGCTTTTTTCCCTGCACTCCGAAATGTATTTCCTGTCCACTATCAGCGGCTTCTGTACTTCCGCATAGTTCTTCTTTATTGTCATTATTGCCGGCTTTTCTTGTTGTTTTCTTTAAATTGCTGTTGATGTACTTGCTTATTCTGAATATTTCTATACCTTTGCATAACTATTCATAGGGTTCACGACACCCGATAAGATTAGACATCACCCCAATGATGTCTTTTCTTTTTTTGAAATTACGGAGGGGAGTACTTGAGGTTCGAAGGTCGTTTCTACAAGTCGTGAATCAATTGAATATGAATAGAAAAACAGACGTAGTAGAACTAAAGGTAACCATAAGGATGGTTTACCCTATTCTTGTCCGGGTGAGAACGTATGTGCGTTGCCGCTTCGGTAAACAGGAACACGTCCGTGCGCACTATCGAAGATATTGGGGTGTCTAAGATAGATTGTGCATAGGTTGTGTCATATTATGGCAGACAACTTTCTCCCCTCTGTTTTTTATAACGGGATTTTGTCGATACGTTTCTGATGTCTTCCTCCTTCGAAAGCTGTCCCGAGCCACGCGTCCGCAATCTTTTTCACAGTCTCGAAATCGATGAAACGTGCAGGCATCACAAGCACATTCGCATTGTTGTGCTGCTTGACAAGAACTCCTATCTCCTCGCTCCAGGCAAGACCGGCCCGTATGCCGTTGTGCTTGTTGAGTGTCATTGCCATACCGTTTCCTGTACCGCAGAATGCTATACCGAGATCAACCTCACCTTTTTCCACTGCCTTGGCAAGAGGATGCGCCACATCGGTATAGTCCATACTGTCTTTTGTGTCCGTACCGAAGTTCACTGTCTCATAGCCTTTCCCCTCCAGATATCCGATGATGCCGTTCTTGTAGTCGACACCGGCGTGATCATTACATATACCTATTTTCATCTTTGTCTCTTTTACATTTGTGTATGATTTTCTTCTCCTTGTGCAGGATGAATGCGGTAATCCCGAGGGCCGCTACATTTCCCGCAAGCAGTATATAGTCATAGACATCGCAAAGGTCCCTTGTATAATTGACCATAAATCCGATGAT
This sequence comes from Bacteroidales bacterium, assembly GCA_009774765.1. Lineage (GTDB taxonomy): Bacteria > Bacteroidota > Bacteroidia > Bacteroidales > UBA932 > Cryptobacteroides. The sequence continues at coordinate 59,089 of VSOK01000005.1, read as the reverse complement.
GTCAGCGATGAGGACACAGGCGATGAAAATCGTCATATTGACCCCCATCCTGAATTTTGAAATTTCAGTCTTGCTCATAGCTTAATGTTTTAATCAGGTCAAAGGTATAATAATTTATTGTAAACTTCGTCTACTGCAGACTCTGTTTCGCGTTGTCTATCCTTGCTGCAAATTCCTTCTTTCCTATAAGTGTGACGATGTCGGCGATTCCCAGACCGCTCGATGCCCCCACAAGGGCGAGGCGGAGACAGTTCATCACTTTTCCCATAGGCCATCCGTTGCTGCGGATAAATTCCTCAAGAGGCCCTTCAAGTCCTTCTTTTGTGAATTCCCCGTCAAAGTCCATAATGAAATCAGCAACCTGATATGCAAGGGTATAGTTCTCCTCTTTCCAGAATTTTGCTGCATCCTTCTCTGCATATACGGACGGTGTCACGAAGAGATATGATGCTATATCCCAGAAATCGGCAACGAAAGAAGCCCTTTCCTTTATAAGCTCCACAATACGGTTCACATATCCGTATGTGAAGATATGGTTTTCAAAGTCAGCACCTTGCGCTGACATCTGCGAACCGGCTGTCAATGCGCATTTCGGACACTCTACCACCTGCATCCCGTGCTCTTCAAGGACTGGAACGAACAGTGATGTCAACTCTGCCGTACTCTTGGTGCGGAGATATTCCTTGTTGTACCATTTTGCCTTGTCCGGATTGAACCTCGCTCCGGATTTGATTACCCTTTCGAGAGAGAATGCCGCAATCAGCTCCTCCATATTGAAGAGTTCCTGGTCATTTCCGGGATTCCATCCGAGCATAGCAAGCAGATTCACGAAAGCCTCAGGGAAATATCCGTCTTCACGGTATCCGCGTGAAACCTCTCCTTCCGGATTGGTCCATTTGAGAGGGAATACAGGGAATCCGAGGCGGTCTCCGTCACGTTTGCTGAGCTTTCCTTTCCCGTCGGGTTTGAGAAGAAGTGAAAGGTGTGCGAAACGCGGCTGTGTCTCCTGCCATCCGAATGCCTCATAGAGCAGATAGTGCAGCGGGAGCGAAGGCAGCCATTCTTCTCCGCGTATCACCTCCGTTATTTCCATCAGGTGGTCATCCACTATATTGGCAAGGTGATATGTCGGAAGCTCGTCGGCTCTTTTCCAGAGGACCTTGTCGTCCAGGGTATTGGTGTTGACTTCAACGTGACCGCGGATAAGGTCGTCCATCCTTACGATCCTGTCCTCAGGCATCCTGAAACGTATTGTCCAGTCGGTATGGGTCTCGAGCAGCGGTCTCCATTCGCTCTCAGGCATAGAAAGCGAATTTCTCAATGACATACGTGTCAGATGGTTGTAGATGAAAGTCTCTTTGTTTGCCTCCATCTCCGCTCTTTTGGCCCCGAGCTCTTCCGCAGTGTCGAAAGCATAATATGCGAATCCTTTTTCTACAAGCTCTTCAGCGTATTTCCTGTAGATGCTTCTGCGCTGAGACTGTCTGTAAGGGGCATGGGGATGCTTTTCGGATGCCGTCTCGACAACATTGCCTTCTGCGTCAACTCCCTCGTCAGGAATGATTCCGCACCAGTTCAATGCTTCGATTATATATTTTTCCGCTCCAGGGACAAACCTCTGGGAATCGGTGTCTTCAATCCTTATGATGAAATCTCCTCCGTTCTGTTTGGCGTAGAGATAGTTGTACAGAGCTGTCCTTACTCCTCCCATGTGCAGGGGTCCGGTAGGCGACGGAGCAAACCTTACTCTTGTTCTTCTTTCCATATATCTTTAGTTTTCGTTTTTATGACTGTTCATTGCCACCCTTCTGATAGCCGGGGTGTTCTCTATGTCTGCTATATTCTGTCCTCGTTTGAGTACCATGATAGGCTTGTCCTCTTCAGTGAAATTGAACTTTCTGACATTGGTTGAAGTGTTGTAGCCTATCTTGATGCTGCTCTGTGTGTCGGGCAGCACTATTTCACCGTTCTCGTTGACCGAAGTCGTATAGATGAAATCATCAGGAATCATGATCATGTTCCCGAGCGTCTTCGGATTAATCCGGTCCAGGCTTCCTATGTTGAATCCTGTCGCGATGACGGTGATTGTGATCTTGTCCCCGATTTCAGGGTCATCGTCCCATATCAGGCCGCGTTTGAAATTGTTGGCGTTGCCAGTGTATTCGTTGATCATCGCATTTATCTGGCTAAGCTCTTTCATCAGCAGTCCGTTCTCGTTCATCCCGGCTGTTATGTTGACCAGCACGTTCTTGGATGTCTTGAGGTCGAAATCATTGAGAAGAGGGGACTCGAGAGCCGATTTGACAGCATCCTGCAGCCTGTTCTCCCCGGTACCCGTACCGCATCCCATCAGTGCCATGCCGCTGTCCTTCATCATAGTCTTCACATCTTCGAAGTCCACGTTGATATAGCCGGATTTCTGGATGATGCCTGTTATTCCTCTGACGGCTGTTGCAAGCACTTCGTCCGCTTTCGGGAAAGCCTCCTGCGAAAGCAGGTTGCCGTAATATTCATAAAGCTTCTCATTGTTGATGATGAGCAGGCTGTCCACGTTCTTTTCCAGTTCGTGTATTCCGTCTATTGCTCTTGAAAGCGCGTCATTGCCTTCATTTTCAAAAGGAAGGGTGACTACTCCTACTGTCAGGATGCCGTGCTTTTTAGCCATATTGGCTATTACAGGAGCGGCTCCGGTGCCTGTACCTCCTCCCATACCGGCTGTTATGAACAGCATCTCGGTATTTGAATTCAGCACTTTCTCTTCTATGATGTCCTGGGATTCAAGCGCCGCGTTGCGTCCTTTGGTAGGGTCGCAGCCCGCTCCGCGTCCTTTCCCCATCTGTATCTTGATGGGCACATTGCTTTTCTGCAGTGCCTGTGAATCCGTGTTGCATACAATGAATGTACATCCCTGTATGTTCTGGTTGTACATATAGGTTACCGCATTGCATCCTCCTCCTCCTACGCCTATGACCTTGATGAGGGAGTTCTCCGGAGTCCAGTCGGAAGGTATTATCAGATTGGTGTCGTTCATATTGTCCTATATTTGTTCATTGTCAATTTCTTTGCTTATCTCATCGTAGTAGCTGCCGAACAGGTTGCCGAGAGAACTGAATTTGTCCTTTACCCAGGTTACGCCCTTAGGTGTCTTGGGAGGTTTCGGCTTTTTCGGCTCCTTTGCCCGTGGCTGCTGCTCAGGAGTGTCTTTGGACTCTCCGCCAGTCCCGAACAGAGTGCCGTCGTTTTGGATGTCATCCTCCTGGATGCCTGTGTTCTCTTCTTCAGGCTGCGGCTCCTGTCCGTATTCGCTTTCTATCTCCACCGAGCTTGTCTTTTCCACCGGAAGGAGACAGTTCAGGTTCTTTTCCTGCTTTCCCGTGAGGATCATGCCCACTGATACGGCAGCATTGCTTTCGTAGATGCCTTCGCATCCTGACACTGAAAACAGTTTCTTCGGATAGCCGGTCCTTACTGAATATCCGGACATCTCTTTTATGAGATTGGCGCAGTTCGCAAGGTTTGCGCATCCTCCGGTCAGTACTATTCCGCTTTTGAGCTGGTCAGCCATACCGCTCGCCTGGATTTCATAAAGTACAGCCTCTATTATTTCCCTGACACGTGCCGTAATGATTTCCGACAGGTATTTGACAGGAAGAATCTTGGTATGGGAAGTCGTGCTGCTGGTGATATGGAGAATCTTTTCGCTCATATTCTGCAGCTTGTCAGGCATACATGCTCCGAATGCCAGTTTTATGTTCTCAGCAAGAGTCTCTGAAATGGAACTTTCCGACTTTATGTCCTTTGTGATCACGCTGCCTCCGAAAGGAATGGCGGCATAATGCCTCATAATGTTTCCGTAGTATATCGAAAGGGATGTAACTCCCGCTCCGAAATCAATCAGAGCCACTCCGTTGTCCATCTCGGAATCGGAAAGCACGGCTTTGGCGGTGGAATCAGGCGTGAAGTATTTGCGCGCTACGCAGATGCCTATATTGTTGAATGCCAGGTCTATGTTCCTTATGGAGGACGCTCTTCCGATAAACAGCTTGAAGTTGCCCTCTATCTGGTTTCCTGCCATACCTTCAAATTCCTCTTCTACGATCTGGAATTCTTCGCCGTTGGAGAAGGACTGCGCGACCGCTCCGAAAAGTACTTCCGCTTCAGGATTGGCAAGCGGATAGGTGTCTATGGCCATCTCCTTGAGGTTGTTGATCTCCTCTTTTGAGATAAGCTCTTCCGGGTTCCTCTCCATAGTCATATGGGCTGCCTCCTGTCTCACTTCATATTTCGGCATGCCTACTATCACCTGGGTAATCTTGATGCCGAGCTCCTGCTCTGCCGTCTCGATCCCTTTCTTGAGCTCGCGTGATGCCTGGGTTGGGTTGAGGATACGGCTGTACCGTATGCCGTGGGCAGGGTGTTCCTTGTAATATATTATGTGAATGTTGTCGCCTTCAACTTTCGCCACGGCTATGGCGAATTTGGAGGTTCCGAGGTCGATGGATACTATGTGTCTCTCGTCCATATTACACTGGTTTTTATTGTCTGCAAACTATCTGGCCGTCGTATTTCAGGTTGACGGTCGAATAATAATCTTTTCCCTTTTCAGGGACGACGGCTGTGTAGTAATGCTCCATACGTCTGAACTTTTCCTCGAACCTGTCAGGAGTGCCGAAGATGAATTTCTCCTTGCCTGTCCTCGGCACAAGGATTATGTCCCCGTTTTCCCGTATGGACATCTGGATTATATTTCTTGCCAGAGTCTTGTCGTCCTGGATGTATCTTATCAGGGCAAGCATCTTGTCCAGCCATTCTTTTTCTGCCTTGTCCGTCACTTCTCCTTTGAATCCGGCCCCCGCCTTGAGCGGTATATGTCCATCGACAATAGGGACGTGTGAGGTGTAGTTGCGCTGCAGCGGGAACAGGAATCCTTTGCAGTCGGCATAGAATCCCCCGTCCGCCTTCTGGAACCTTATCATCGGTTCGCGCTGCGTCACACGTATGTTCAGTGTGCCGTCCTTTGTGACGAACGCCTCGCTTTTCATTACTGCGCTTTTGCTGTCGATTATCTGTTCTATCTTCACAAGGTCAATCTCTCCGACAGGCTTTCCTATATATCCCGGTGCTTCCTTGTCAATATATCCCTTTACGTCATCAGGGGTGACGAAATGGTTTTTCGTGCTGTCGGCTATGACCACCTTGAGGCGTTCGCATCCTGTCTCAGCCCGTTTTTTCGCACTGAGACCGAGTGATGCCGCAAGATAGAATATCGTGAAGCACGCAAAAATCGTCGCAAAAGTGTATTTGACAGCTTTGTTCATATCATTGTTTGATACGTTTGTTCAGCATTTCTGTGACAGGTTCTATGAATCTGTCTATATTTCCGGCCCCGAAGGTAATCAAAGTATCGATATCTTCATCCTCAAGATACTGCATAAGTTCTTCTTTTTTTATCAGAACCTTCTGTGGGGCAGTTACTTTGTCGAAAATTATTTCCGATGTGACTCCCGGGATCGGCTCTTCCCTTGCAGGATAGATGTCCAGAAGAATCAGCTTGTCCACATTGCTGAGAGCTTCGGCGAACTCTTCAGCGAAGTCCCTCGTCCTTGTATAGAGGTGGGGCTGGAACACTGCCGTCAGTTTCCTTCCCGGGAATATGTCCCTCATTGAGCTTATGGCCGTAGCTATTTCGGCCGGATGGTGGGCATAGTCATCTATATATGAACATTCGGGAGTGTTCACGTGTATGTCGAATCTCCTTTTTACTCCGGAGAATGAAGCGAGTGCTTCCCTGATCTTTTCCGGTGGAAGTCCGTAGCATAGGGCTATTGCCGCCGCAGCGATGCTGTTTTCCACGTTGATCCATCCTGGGATTCCGGTCCTGCATCCTGTGAGCTTTCCTCCCGGCCAGTTGAGGTCGAAGCTGAAATATCCGCATCTGTCGCAGGTTATGCCGCTTGCATAGAAGTCTGCCTCGGGACTGTCGTATGAATACCTGAGTATTTTTGCCGATGTGTCAGCGGAGGTGATGTCAAGTCCTGCCCTGGTGATTACGGTGCCTGTCACCTGTGAGGCGAACTCCTTGAAGGCCTGATGGATATGGTCCAGATCGGAGTATATGTCCAGATGGTCGGCATCCATTGCTGTGATGACGGCTATCTCCGGATGCAGCTGGAGGAATGAACGGTCGAATTCGTCAGCTTCGGCCACGATCACGGGAGTGTGGCTTGTTAGCAGGTTGGTGTCGTAGTTCTTTGATATTCCTCCCAGGAATGCGGAGCATCCTTCTCCGCTTGAAGTGAATATATGTGCAAGGAGGGTGCTGGTCGTGGTCTTCCCATGGGTTCCGGCCACTGCGAGGCAGTGCTGTCCCTGAGAGATTTCTCCGAGCACACGTGAACGTTTTACGACTTTGTATCCGTTCCTGCGGACAAATGAAAGTTCGCCCATATCTTCCGGAATCGCGGGCGTGTATATTACCAGTGTGGATTCCGCATCTTCGGGAATAAAGCTGATGTTGTCCTCGTAATGGACTGCTATGCCTTCTTCTTCAAGTCTGTGCGTCAGTTCGGACGGTGTCTTGTCATAGCCTGATACCTTATAGCCTTTGAAGTTGTAGTATCTGGCTATCGCGCTCATTCCGATGCCGCCTATTCCGATGAAGTATATATTTCTGTATTCCATAGTTATACCAGTTTGTATATTTCCTCTGCGATCGCGTCAGCCGCATCGGCCTTTGCGAGCAGTGCGATGTTCTTTTCAAGCATCGCTGTCTTCTCCGTGTCCGCAATCAGGCTGCAGGCCGTCTCCATAAGTTCTTCACGTGCTTTTGCGTCAGACACCATCATAGCGGCATCTTTTCTTACAAGAGCCATTGCGTTGTGCGTCTGATGATCTTCGGTGACATTGGGTGAAGGGACGAATATCGAAGCCTTGTGCGCGGCGCACAGCTCTGAAATCGAACTTGCTCCTGAGCGTGAGACCACTACATCTGCAGCGGCGTATGCAAGGTCCATCCTGCTGATGAAGTCGCTATTGTGTATAAAAGGCAGCCCTCCAGGAGTCTTCAGCCTTGCCTTCTCCATAAATTTGTCCATATCGGCCTTGTAGTATCTGCCGCACTGCCATATTATCTCGATGTCCCCGCCTCCGGGACACCCTGCTTCTATCCATCCTGTCACGGATTCGTTCAATGTCCTGCACCCGAGACTTCCTCCTACTATCAGAAGATATTTCTTGCCTTCTGTAAGACCGTAATGCCTTATTGCTTCCGCGCGCATTTCAGCTGTAGGTGCGACAATTTCCTTGCGTATCGGATTCCCGGTGATGACTATCTTTTCTGCGGGGAAGAATCTTTCCATCCCTTCGTATGCCACACAGATCTTTCCTGCCTTCTTCCCGAGAATCTTGTTGGTGAGTCCCGCAAATCCGTTCTGTTCCTGTATCAATGTGGGAATCCCTTTCATGGAAGCTTTCCACAGGAGCGGTGCGCTTGCATATCCGCCGACTCCGATCGCTATATCCGGTTTGAACCCGTCAATTATCTTACCTGCCATAGAGATGCTTTTCGCGATTTTCACCGGCAGTGCGAAATTGCTCAGTGCCATCCTTCTCTGAAGTCCTGCCACCGGAAGCCCTTTGATTTCATAGCCTGCGGCAGGGACCTTCTCCATCTCCATTTTGCCTTCGGCCCCCACGAAAAGAATCTCAGTATCCGGATTAAGTTCCTTGAGTTTGTTGGCTATGGATATGGCCGGGAAGATATGTCCTCCCGTTCCGCCTCCGCTTATTATTGCCCTTATTGCCTTATGTTCCATAAAATCTCCTGTGTTAACCGTTTGATACTTCATCAAAACTGTCCATGGACTCAAGCTGGTCCAGGTCATCAAGTCCGGCGCGTATGTCGTCATCGCTGTGGTCCACGAGCGGTCCGGCCATCTCTGCCTGCTGCTCAACTTTCTTCTTGGCCATCTTGCTGATGGACAGCAGGACTCCGAAAGCTATGCTGAACGCCAGGAATGAACTGTTTCCGTGGCTGACCATAGGCAATGTCTGTCCTGTAAGAGGTCCAAGCCCTACATTGATATACATGTGCATCATCGCCTGTCCGCTGATAAGGATCACAAGTCCTGCTACAGCGGTCTTGGCGTATGTGTTGTCGCAGTTCCTTACTATGATCGAGCCTCTTGCAAGGAGGCTGACATAAAGGATAATCATCACGAATGCCCCCAAAAGACCGTATTCCTCAAGGATGAAGCTGAACATATAGTCACTGAACATAAGTGCGACTGCATATTTCTGGGTGCTTCTTCCCGGGCCTTTGCCTGTGAGACCGCCCTCGCGGATTGCAAGTTTCGCGCCTTCCGGCTGTCTCATATTGTCGATATATTCGTTCCATTCCACAGTCCCTTCCTTCAGCTCGTCTGCAGGCTGCGGACTGAAGAACCTCTCTATACGTTTTTCTACTGTTCCCCAGCGTTTGAAGACCTTGCCTCCGGAGATCTTGTATATTCCGTATGAGCTGATGATCGCTATTACCGCGATAAATCCTACATACAATATGTCCTTGAACGGTATACCTCCTATGATTATGGTAGCGAACATCATTGCTCCGATGAACATCGCGCTGGAGAAACTTCCGGCAAGGACGCACAGGCATACGAAAAGGATAGGGAAGTGTATGTATATTATTCTTTTCCATCCTGGTCTTCCTATGAATTCAAGGAATTTGAACCTTTTGGCCAGACGGTTCGCGATCCATAGCTCATCCGTCTTGTAGGCGTGTACTGCCCATGACAGATAAAGGATCATCCCGACTTTTACGAATTCATACACGTTCAGCTGAAGCCCTCCTATCCTGATGGCCCTGACGGCACCGTTGATTTCAACTGTCGAGATGTGTCCCAGAAGCATCAGAAGCATTCCTGCTGATATGGCGAAACCGAATTGGGACAGCACCCTGAATATCCATATTTTGGGAATGAAATAGCAGGCCAGTATGATTCCGAGCCCCAATGCCACTATAAACAGCTGCTCCTTGAATATGTCAAACCTGCTGACGGTTGATGTCGACAGCATAGAGGTTGAAGAGAAAATGGCGATTATGGAAATCATAATCAGCAGGAGGACGATCATCCAGATGACCTTGTCCCCCTGGATGTTGTCTATCCAGTTCCAGATTCCTTTCTTTTCTTTTGCTTTATCCGCCATATCGGAATTTTATAGGTTTCTTACAGCATCCTTGAATTTGCGTCCCCTGTCTTCATAGTTCTTGAACAGGTCGAAGCTTGCACAGCAAGGTGAAAGCAGGACGACATCACCGGCCTCCGCTATTGTGCTAGCCAGCTTCACAGCCTCTTCCGCAGATGTCACATCGTCTATTCTCGGGACTATCCCGGAGAACGATTCGTGGAATTTTCGGTTGTCCACACCCATGCATATCATCGCCTTGACCTTGTCTTTGGCCAGTCCCAGAAGAGTGGTGTAGTCGTTGCCTTTGTCCGTGCCGCCTACAATCCAGACTACAGGTCTTGTCTGGCATTCAAGCGCGTACCAGGCTGCATCCACATTGGTCGCCTTTGAGTCGTTTATATAGAGCACATCCTTGATGCTCAACACTTTTTCAAGTCTGTGCTCTACTGCCTGGAATGTTGAAAGGCTCCTTCTGATGTCTTCGTTGTCGATATTCATCACCTTGCCGGCGATGGCTGCGGCCATAGAATTGTAGACATTGTGCTTTCCTCCGAGAGCAAGTTCACGGATAAACATACCGCATTCGTTGTCACCCACGCGCACGACCATCCTGTCGTCTTTGAGGAATGCGCCTTCGCTGACCTCCTCCTTCTGACTGAACGGTAGCATCTTGGCCTTGACCACTATCTGGTTGAGATGGCTTATCGTAATCTCGTCGTCAGAGCAGAAGATGAAGCAGTCATCGCTGTCCATATTGCGGGTTATGCGGAATTTGGCCTTGACATAATTTTCCATCTTGTGGTCGTACCTGTCAAGATGGTCGGGTGTTATGTTCGTCAGGACTGCAATGTCGGCCTTGAAGTCATACATATTGTCAAGCTGGAAACTGCTCAGTTCGAGAACATAGATGTCAAAATGCTCTGTAGCTACCTGGTAGGCGTAGCTTTTCCCGATGTTTCCGCCAAGTCCTACATTCATTCCTGCCTGCTGGAGCAGGTAGTATATGAGTGACGTCGTGGTGGTCTTTCCGTTGCTTCCTGTGATGCATATCTTCTTTGCGGAGTCGTATCTTCCGGCGAACTCTATTTCAGATATGATATGGATTCCGGCCTCCGTGATTTTTTTGACCATAGGAGCGGCAGAAGGTATACCGGGGCTTTTGATGATCTCATCCGCGTTGAGGATGAGGGACTCGGTATGCATTCCGCTTTCGTACGGGATATCCCATTTTTCGAGCATATCCGCATACTCCTTTGAGATTTCCCCCTTGTCCGAGAGAAATACATCAAAACCTTTGACCTTTGCGAGGACTGCGGCGCCGACACCGCTTTCGCCTCCGCCTAAAACAACAATTCTTGACATCTTATTATCTTATTTTGAGCATTGCTATCGTAAGTACAGCGAGAATGATTCCTATGATCCAGAACCTGACTACTATCTTGGCCTCAGGAATGGCTTTTTTCGGCAATGATATCAGTGCCGGAATCCCTTCTTTCTGGTAGTGGTGGTGCAGGGGTGTCATTTTGAAAATCCGCCTGCCTGTACCGTATTTCCTTTTTGTAATCTTGAAATATGCCCTCTGCATCAGCACTGAAAGGCTTTCGACAAAGAACACTCCGCACAGTATCGGAAGCAGCAGCTCCTTTCTGATGAGTATTGCGCATACTCCGATTATTCCTCCGATGGCCAGGGAACCCGTATCTCCCATGAACACCTGTGCCGGGAATGAGTTGTGCCAGAGGAATCCGATAAGCGCGCCTACGAATGCCGCCATGAATACGGCTATCTCTCCGCTGCCCGGTATATACATTATATTGAGGTATTCAGCGTTTATGAGGTTGCCTCCAAGCCAGGCGAATATGCCCAGGACAACTCCTGCGATAGCTGACGTTCCCGTAGCGAGACCGTCCATACCGTCAGTCAGGTTGGTGCCGTTGGAGCAGGCGGTGATGACAATCACTATCATTATCACATAGATTGCCCATTTGCCGTACCAGCCCCATGTCCCTTTGAAAGGGGAGAGCCATTTATAGTCGAATTCGTGGTTCTTTACAAACGGGATGGTTGTCTTCGTGCTTTTGACCACATCCTGTTTCGGGGATGAGGCCGGTATTGTGTCCGGTCCGTCTGACTCCATTGTGTCCTGCGCTGAAATTCCGGCTGTGACTTCGGACGGTGCGACATTTTCCCTTACGACCACCTTGTCGCTGAAGCAGACCGTTATGGCTATGGCAAGACCGAGGACTACCTGGCCGATAAGTTTCCTCCTTTCGCTGAGTCCTTCCTTGTTGTGCCTGAAGACTTTTATATAATCATCGGCAAATCCGAGACCTCCGAGCCACAATGTGCTTATTATCAGTAGTATCGTGTATATGTTGGTGAGGTCGGAGAACAGCAGTACGCCGCTGAGTACGGAAATGATGATGATGATTCCTCCCATAGTCGGAGTGCCTTTCTTCTGCATCTGTCCCTCGAGGCCCAGATCGCGGATTTCCTCTCCTATCTGCTGTTTCTGGAGCCATCTTATGATTCTCTTTCCGGCAAATACCGATACGAGCATAGCTGTCACGCTGGCGAATATCGCTCTGAACGAAAGATATGTCAGCAGGCCCTGGCCGGGTATGTCGTATTCTTTGAGGCTTTCAAATAAATGGTATATCATAGTTCGCTGTCTGTCTTAGTTGCTCATTTCCCTGAATATGTTTCCGACGATTTCCTTCTCGTCAAAATGTCTTTTTTCTGTGCCGATGATCTGGTATGTCTCGTGCCCCTTGCCTGCAAGCAGGATGGTAGCTCCCTGCTGGGCTACCATAATGGCTGTGCGGATCGCCTGCTCCCTGTCTTCAATGAACAGTGATTTGGCTTTTCCTGGAATGTCCATACCTGATTTTATGTCGTCCATAATGTCTGATGTCCTTTCGGTCCGGCTGTTGTCAGACGTCACGATGATGGTGTCAGCAAACTTCTGGGCTATCTGTGCCATTTCCGGCCTTTTGGTCCTGTCGCGGTCGCCTCCGCATCCGAAAAGGCATATCAGCTGTCTTTCCGGAGCTATGTCCCTGAGGGTCTTTAGTACATTTTCAAGTGCGTCAGGAGTATGTGCATAGTCTATGACGACTGAGAGGTCCTTTGGGCCTTTTATGTTCTCCAGCCTTCCAGGGGCCGACTGCAGGCTGCTGATCGCAACGAGGGTCTCTTCCTGTGAGGCTCCCAGCGTTATAGCTGTCGTATATATTGCAAGCAGGTTGTACGCATTGTGCATACCGATAAGGTTCGTCCATATTTCCCTTCCGTCAATCTTCAGAAGCATACCGTCAAAACTCTGTTCCAGGATACGGCAGGTATGGTCTGCAATGCTTCTGCAGGAATATGTTACTGTCCGGGCCTTCGTGTTCTGGACCATTACCGTTCCGTTGCGGTCATCTGCGTTGATGATTGCCGTAGCGTCTGCCGGAAGGGTATCGAAGAACATCTTTTTGCATCGGAGATATTCGGCGAATGTCTTGTGGTAGTCAAGATGGTCGTGTGTCAGATTTGAGAATATTCCGGCTCTGAACTTCAGGCCTGCGACTCTGAGCTGCTCCACTCCTATTGAACTGACTTCCATAAAACAGTATTCACATCCTGCTTCCGCCATTTCAGCCAGGAGCGAATTGATCGTGATAGGGTCCGATGTGGTGTTGACCGCTTCCGTCATTTTGTCGCCCACATAATTGGCGATGGTGGAAAGCAGGCCGCATCCGTATCCTAAGGATGTGAACATCCTGTACAGCAATGTCACAGTTGTGGTTTTGCCGTTTGTTCCTGTGATTCCGACAAGATTCAGCTTGTGTGAAGGGTTGTCATAGAAATTTGCCGCTATGACCGCAACCGCATATCTGGATGATTCTACCTTTACGAAAGTTATGTCTCCGCGTGTTCCGACAAGGTCTGCGACGGCATCCCCGTCTTCATACACTATGGCTTTGGCTCCGCTTTCTATGGCTTTGGCTATATAGCTGTGACCGTCGCTCGCAAATCCTTTCACGGCGATGAAAAGGGATCCTTCCGTGACTTTGCGTGAATCGCTGGCTATGGAGGTTATCACGATGCCGGTATCGCCGCTCACCGAGATTGCCCCGCTTTCATATATGATATCCTTAAGTTTCATTCCTGTCAGTTTATTGTAATACAATTTTGACCGTGTCTCCTTTCTTTGCCTTTGTGCCGGCTTTTGGTGTCTGTCCCACAACGTGTCCTGTGCCTTCAAACACGCATCTGTATCCGCAGTTCTCTATCGTGTACAGCGCGTCCATAAGTCCCATCCCGCTCACCGACGGGATTTCGCTCAGCTTGTAGTCAGCTGCATTGACCGGAGTCAACGGCATTAAAGGCACGTCTCCCTTGTTCTTTATCTTCTGTCCCCATTCGTTGTCAAGGGCATATATTTCGTTTACGATTGTCTTGAATGCCGGTATCGCCGCCGCTCCGTAAAGGTTGGAGGTGGACAGTTTGGAATACAGGACTACTATTGCAGTGTATTTTGGGGCGTCCGCAGGGAAGAAGCCTACGAATGTCGCCTGATGCTGCCTGTTGCCTGCGGCGTCTTTATATACGACCCTGTCCTTGCCGTTGACTCTGGTGACGAAAGGTATCTGCGCCGTACCGGTCTTTCCGGCGACCTGACATTTTGCGTTTTTCAGTTCACGTCCTGTGCCTTCATTTGTAACGGCCTTCAACGCTCTTGTCAGAGTGTCTGCTGTAGCTTTTGAGCATATTGAGCCGTTGAGGATCACAGGTCCGAGCTTCTGCTCCACTTTCCCGAGTCTTTCAAATGATTCCACAAGGTAAGGCTTCATCATCTTGCCCTTGTTGGCTACGGCATTGTAGAACATCGCTATATGCAGAGGAGTGACATTAACCGTGTATCCTATGGCTATGGAAGGCAATGCGGTGCCGCTCCAGGCGGGACTGTCAGGTGTGACCAGCACGGGGCTTGCAAGTCCTATTATGTCAAAGTCGAATGTCTCGGCCAGCTTGTATTCATACAGCTTGTGTATGAAATGTTCGGGATTGCTGCCGTAGTGTTCGCAGGCGAGCTGGCGGAATACGTTGTTTGACGATATCTTGAATCCGTCTATCACGCTGATATGCGTACCGCTTCTTTTCTGCAGGTATTCGTCTCTGAAAGTCTGTCCCTTGTATGTCCAGATACCTCTGTTCATAGGTATTTTGGAGTCAAGGGTCGTGTTCCCGTCCTCTATCAGAGTCATCAGGGTGCTTAGCTTGAATACGGATCCGGGGTCTCCTGACCGGCCTATCGCGTAGTTGTAAGTCTCCCTCGGGATTCCGCTTCCGTCCTTTTTCAGGTTTACCATCGCCCTGATTGCTCCGGAGGCGACATCCATGATGATTGCACATCCGCCTTCGATGTTCTCCCTCTCCATAATCTTCTGCCTCAAGGCCTTGTCCACAATATCCTGCATATCTATGTCTATTGTGGTCCTGATGTCAAGGCCGTTCTCGGCTTTGACTGTCGTGCTGTCGAAATTATGGATCCAGCCTTTGGCATCGCTCTTTTTGAGCCATTCCACTCCCTCTTTGCCGTGAAGTATATAATTGTATTTGCCTTCAAGTCCTATGAGGTTGTTGCTGTTGTCGGTGTTGTTGCGGACACTTCCTATGACCCTGCGTGCGAGTGCTCCATACGGATACTGGCGTGTATCGATCTTTTCCGTCATAAGACCGCCTTTGTGTGAGGCCATATTGAAAAGCGGGAGCTTCTTTATCTCCTGCAGAGTGCCGTGGTCGATATGTCTCTGTATGCAGACGTATTTCCTGTTGTTGGCCCTGGAGCTTACGATAAGGTTGTAATACTGGTCAGCCGTCCTGTCCTTGAATGTGGATGCAAGGCCTTTGCTCAGTTCGCGCGCATTTGCGATCCATACCCTTTCAAGGCTGTCGCCCTTATGTCTGTTCCTCATCTCCCTGTATGCCTCCTTCTGTACGGTGCAGTCCATATATACGTCGTACATAGGGGTGGATGAGGCGAGCAGCCTGCCGTCCATGGCCATTATGGCACCCCTGTCCGGGTCGGTCACCAGCTTTTTGCCTGCCGGTTTGAGATATTTGGCTATTTTGGGATCGGGCTTGTAGAACAGCTCGAGCTTGATTGTCTGTACGATAAGGACAGCGGAGGCTACAAGAAACACAAAATGAATGAGCATCAGAATGATACCCACTCTATCCCTTTTCATCGTATTTTCCTGTTGTACTCCTGTCTTCTTTTCGTTCATCTTTTGTTTTCCTTCCTATTGTATCCTGTCGGCCGGCTTGTCCGGCATATTCACTTTTGAACCGGATTTTTCAAGCATTTCCTGCACCGTGCTCAGTCTGTCGTAGCTTGCCAGTTCGCAGGTCTTCTGGGCGTGATATATCTTCAGGTCTTCAAGCCTCTTGCGGTTGGATTCCATACGGAGCATCGTCTGGTCCATTTTCAGACTTATGAATATCATTGCCCATACGATAAAGAACAGATACAGTATATGGACAAAAATCCTGTCGACTCTCAGTCTCAGCATAAGTTCTCCGCGCATAATGGCAGTGAATATGTTTCCAAGTGACTTCCTTATGTTGGCCATATATGCATTCTCCTAAATTTTTTCCGCTATCCTCAGTTTCGCGCTTCTGGCGCGTGTGTTTGCTGATATCTCGCTTTCCTGCGGAAGTATCGGCTTCCTGTTGACAGCCTTCATTGCAGCCTTTGAGTTTCCGTAGATGTCTTTCTCGGCCTTGCCGTCGATGTTGCCTGACTTGATGAAATTCTTTACCATCCTGTCTTCGAGGGAATGGTAGGTAATCACCACCAGCCTTCCTCCCGGCTTCAATGACTTCTCCGCTCCTCTGAGGAATTTTTCAAGGGATTTCATCTCCTGGTTTACCTCTATCCTGAGTGCCTGGTATACCTTTGCCAGATATTTGTGCTCAGCGAATTTCGGCAGTATCTGTGAGATTGCCCCGCTGAGGTCTCCTGTCGTTGCAATCGGACTTCTGCTCCTTGCGCTGCATATCAGGGCGGCGGCTTTTCTGCTGTTTTCGACTTCTCCGTAAATCCTAAGAATCCTTTCGATGTCCTCTTCGGGATAGCTTCCTATTATGTCGGCTGCCGTTGTGCCCGATTCCTTGTTCATCCTCATGTCAAGAGGAACGTCGTAGCGGAATGAAAATCCTCTTTCCGGAGTGTCGAACTGGTGGGACGAGACCCCGAGGTCGGCGAGGATTCCGTCTATCCCTTCAGGGAAGCCTTCGTGGATGACGTGGTTGTGGATAAATCTGAAATTGTTCCTTATCAGCACAAGCCTTTTGTCGTCGATCCTGTTGCGTATGGCGTCCACGTCGCGGTCGAAAGCGATGACCCTGCCTTTGTCGGATAAGCGTGAAAGAATTTCGGCAGTATGTCCTCCGCCTCCGAAAGTGGCATCGGCGTAGATTCCGTCAGTGTCTCCTATCAGTGCGGAAACACTTTCATTCAGTAGAACTGGTATATGATATTCAGACATTTCCCGGGCCCTCCCATCTAATCGGACAGCATACCCGCAAGAGCAACGAAGTCTTCGTTTGAAATCTCATTGGACTCATATCTTTCCTTTGCCCAGATTTCAATTTTGTGATCGTTGCCGGAGAATACGACTTCCTTGTCTGCACCTATTGACTCCAACAGCTTTTTCGGGATGTTTATGCGGCCGACTTTTCCGTCGGGTTCAACCAGTGAACGGTTGCGCATATATTCCCTCCAGAACATAGCGTGCTCCTTCTTCAAGAAATTCAGGCGTCCTTTCAGCTCTTCTGACTGGCGGACCCATTCCTCGTAGGTGTACACCTCCAGGCAATCTTCGTAGATATCTTTCTTTATGACCAGTCTCATGTCATCTGCGGGCATAATGCCTTTGAAGGCAGAGGGCAGCACGAGCCTCCCTTTGTCATCAATCTTTGCAGAATATTCACCGATGAATTTGACCATAAATACTTTTTCACGCTAATCACCGCAAAAGTAAGAATATTTTTCCACTTTGTTCCACAATTTTACAAAATTTTCCACTTTTTTGAAGGAGGCTCTTTCTTATGTGCTTTGGAAGGGTTATTTTTGTAGAAATTATATTATGAAATATCGGATTATATTTTTGTTGGTTGCAGCTGTGGTGCTGCTGTCTTCTTGCGGGGGCGGCGGAAGCGACACATCTGTCTCCGTACCGGAAGACGCTGAGGAGGTTGCCGCTCCGCAGCACAGGTTCGGTTTCGAGCCGGACACTTTGTTTGCGGCGGAAGGGAAAATCAGGAAAAATGAATTCTTTTCCAATTTTATGGCCCGTCTTGGGCTTGACGCCTCCGGGTCGTATTCTGTCGTGACGGCCTGTGATACTGTGTTTGATGTACGCAGGCTTCGGGCAGGCAACGCTTACAGGGCCTATTATGCCGACAGTACATTGTCCGGACGCCCTGATTATGTGGTGTATGAGCGCGATGCCTCATCTGACGTGGTGTTCCGTTGTATGGAGCCGTATTCCGTGTGGATTTCCGAGAGACCGGTTGAATTGGTCAGAAAATATGCTGACGTTACGATTGAAAGTTCCCTGTGGAATGCTCTGAGCGATGCCGGTGCTTCTCCTCTGCTTGTTCTGAAGCTTTCTGACATATATGCCTGGACTGTTGATTTCTTCGGCCTTCAGAAAGGTGACCGTTTCAGGGTGCTCTATGATGAAAAAGTGTGCGAAGGGTCGGTAATGTCGGTCGATACGGTGAGGTATGCGGTTTTTACGCATAGGGGAGAGGATTATCCTGTGATAATGTTTGATCAGGGAGACGGAGGGAATATCTACTGGAATGAAAAGGGTGAAAGTGTCAGGAAACAGTTTCTGAAGGCACCTCTGCAATATTCCAGGGTAAGTTCCGGATTTTCATACAGCAGGAAGCACCCTGTTACGAGGAGGGTTCAGCCGCATACAGGAGTTGATTACGCGGCTCCGTCCGGAACACCGGTGATGACGATAGGGGACGGTGTGGTCACAAGTATGAAAAATGAAGGGGCAGGAGGAAATACGGTAAGGATCAGACATAACTCAGTCTATTCGACTGCATACCTGCATCTGTCCAGATATGCCAAAGGTCTGAAGTCGGGACAGCGTGTCAGCCAGGGAGACGTGATAGGTTATGTCGGAGCTACCGGCAGATGCACCGGACCGCACCTTGATTTCAGAGTATGGAAAAACGGTTCCCCTATAAACCCTCTTACTATGCAGTCGCCTCCTGCGGAGCCTTTGAAAGAAGAGTACAGGGCGGCCTTTGACTCTGTGCGTGTTGTGATGAAGGCATCCTTCCCGGACAGATCAGATCTCCGCTAAAGGATTTCAAGGTCGGAGAACATCGCGCGGTACACTTCAGCCTTCTTGTCAAGCGGAAGAGGATAGGCTCTTGATGACGATGGCATACGGTAGAACTTCAGTCCGTGTTCCGGAATCTCGGTATATTCTCCTGTCTTCGGTATTTCACATCCGAATGTTTCAGATACGATCCCGCTGGCCTTTTCACCGGTCGTGACAATTGCACGGCATCCGGGAATCTTTTTCAGCATAGCGTGGAGATCGGTCGGGGTGACCACTTCCAGGAATTTGTCGGAAGCGTTGTCCTGCAGACGGATTACTTCGGATGCAGTATCATACAGTGCGATCCCTTTTTCCGTGCAGAACCGTATTATCCTTTCCCTGTCGAATTTCTTTTCCTCCTTGCTTCTTGTCCTGCATAATGACGGCACGAGGAAATGGTCCTTGTCCGAGAAGAATATGGTCCCGATTATTCTCCACATATCGTTTATGAAATTGGGATAGAAGAAATCCATAGACCATCTTTCCTTTTTGGGAGGGAAGCTGCCGAGCATAAGTATTTTTGCTCCCTCTGGAAGAAAAGGCTCCAGGGGGTGTCTTTCAATCTCTTTGTTCAGTTCTTTCATTCTGATTCACCGTTTTTCATTCTGTCGTATTTTGTGGACAGTATCGCGTGCAGAGCCTCCGGGTCGGATATTATATCCTGCAGTTCGGAAAGCTTCGCCGCATTGTCGCTCCAGGGTATCCATAGCTTGATGTAACCTCCGCGGCCATATTTTTTGCGTATATGCTCCTCACATCTTGCTATATGCCATTCTTTTGTCTTTTCTCCTGAGGGGTCTGAAGCAAATCCGAACAGCAGGCAGCGTGTGACTATAGTGTCCTTGTCTATGATCCTGTCCGCTTCTGCGACAAGTTGTCCGAAAATGGTACGCGGGGCAGTCTTTCCTGATGCCCTGTGGTCCTCAGCCGCCTGCGCGATGGTCTCTATCTGATCCGGTGTAAACCATTGCATAAGCTTAGCGTCTGCCCTGATGATTTTTCCTGAGTCCGTATGATGGTTTTCTCTTCCCCCGGCAAGCCCGAGGTCATGGCAGGCTGCAGCTGCAAACAGCATTTCACGTGGATTCCAGTCTCCGGACTTTCCGTACAGGACATCTTTGCAGTCTTCTCTTGCGCTCTCCGGCATTGAATCAAGAAGCCTTAGGGCTGATGTTATGACCGCGACTGCGTGGTCTTCCCTGTGGGCCTTGTCAAAAAAAGCATATTGTGGAATAATGCTCTGCTGCACATATTCCACAATATCTTTACGGATGCCGTTGCCGGCATATTCCATTATTGTTCCTGTCATCGGAAATGGTTTGTCAATATCTGTTCAAAGGCATTCCGTGTGTCTTCTTGCGCACGTCTTTGCGAACAGAAGCGATGACAGTCTCGTATTCCTCTTTTCCTTCTTCTGTCTTGCCTGCGATAAGGTCAAGATGTGCGGCAGCGTTTGTCAGTACTGCGTCAATCATTTCCGCGATGGCGTCCATATCCTTCTCTACAAATCCGCGTGAAGTGATTGCAGGTGTTCCGACCCTGATTCCTGACGTCTGGAAAGGAGAACGGCTGTCGAAAGGTACCATATTCTTGTTGACTGTGATGTCTGCCTTGACAAGCTCCTTTTCTGCGACTTTTCCTGTGAGCTCGCTGAATTTGCTTCTGAGGTCGATGAGGATAAGGTGGTTGTCAGTGCCTCCGGATACGATCTTGTAGCCTCTTGAACTGAATGCTTCCGCCAATGCTGCGCAGTTGGCTATGACCTGTTTCTGATATTCTTTGAATTCAGGCTGAAGGGCTTCGTAGAAAGCAACGGCCTTTGCAGCTATGCAGTGCTCGAGCGGACCTCCCTGGATTCCCGGGAATACGCTGGAGTTGAGTATCTGGGACATTTTCTTTACCACTCCCTTAGGTGTAGTGAGACCCCACGGATTGTCGAAGTCCTTGCCCATAAGTATTATACCTCCACGCGGTCCTCTGAGGGTCTTGTGCGTGGTCGATGTCACGATGTGGGCGTATTTTACAGGGTTGCTGAGCAGGCCCGCCGCAATAAGTCCTGCGGTATGTGCCATGTCTACCATAAATATCGCTCCGATCCTGTCTGCCAGCGCACGCATTCTTGCATAGTCCCATTCGCGTGAATATGCGGATGCTCCTCCGATGATGAGCTTAGGTTTTGTTTCAAGGGCGGTCTTCTCCATCTGGTCGTAGTCGATGAGGCCTGTGGCTTCGTCAAGACCGTATGAGACGGCATTGTAGAGGATACCGGACATATTGACCGGAGATCCGTGTGTAAGGTGTCCTCCGTGTGCAAGGTCAAGTCCCATAAATGTGTCACCGGGTTTCAGGCAGGCCATAAGAACTGCCATATTTGCCTGTGCTCCTGAATGAGGCTGCACATTGGCGTACTCGGCAGAATAGAGTTCGCAGAGTCTGTCAATCGCGAGCTGCTCGATCTGGTCGACGATTTCGCATCCTCCATAGTATCTTGCTCCGGGATAGCCTTCTGCATATTTGTTGGTGCAGATTGAGCCGAGGGCTTCAAGCACCTGGCTGCTTACGTAGTTTTCTGAGGCGATGAGCTCGATACCGGCAGTCTGCCTGTCTTCCTCTTTTTTGATGAGGTTGAAAATCTGTTGGTCCTGTTTCATAATTTTCTCCGATGGGATTTAGGGATTTTTTGATTTTGCTTATAAAGCGACACAAAAATAACTATAAAATTTCTATTGGAAAATTTTATGAATTATTTTTGGGCGGAATTTCGGATGTTCCGTACAGAGGGTATGGAAGTCCTGTAACAGGAGTGGCTTTGGATTATGAACAACAGAAAACTATTGAATATCGAATTGGGGCGCGTGAGTGCTGAGGAATACAGGAATCTCCCGGATTCCGGAATCGTGGTCGTGCTTGACAATATCCGCAGTGCGCACAATGTCGGATCCGCGTTCCGGAGCAGCGACTCTTTCAAGGTCGACAAGGTCGTTCTCTGCGGGATATGCGCCGTGCCTCCTTCAGCGGAAATCCACAAGTCCGCCCTCGGTGCGGAAAACAGTGTGGAGTGGGAGCATTTTGACGACACGGCCGATGCCGTACGACGGCTCAAACAGGACGGATATGTTTTGGTGAGTGTTGAGCAGACCGAGAATTCCGTCAAACTGGATGAGTTCGTGCCTGATCCGTGTGCCAGGTATGCCCTTGTGTTCGGCAATGAGGTCGCAGGGGTGGGCCAGGATGTTGTGGACGCTTCGGACTTCTCCCTTGAAATCCCCCAGTACGGTACCAAGCATTCTCTCAATGTATCCGTTTCCGTAGGTATCGTCCTGTGGCATATCGTCAGCCGCAGATAGTTGTGGTATGGCGGTTGTTAAATTTTATTTGAATAAATAATATTCTTACCTTTGCGGCGGTTTTTTGCTACCTGGCGGAGACCGCTATTATTTATTGTGGGATATAACAATACAAAAACAATAACGGATTATGTTCACTAACTTTATCGGCTACCATCTTGTTGAGGATTATCACAAGTGGAAAAAGCAGCAAAAAAGCAAAGGACGGGATTTCCATCTCGGGAAAATTATCAAACTGGCCATCGCTGTAATCATACCTCTGATTCTGTGGTGTCTCCCTGTTACAGCTTTCGGAATTGACGGACTTACTGTTATCCAGCAGAGGGTCATTGCCATATTCATATTTGCGACTCTTATGTGGATACTGGAGGCTGTTCCGTCATGGACTACCTCTGTGTTTGTCGTCGGACTGCTGCTTGTCAGCGTTTCCGACAGCAGCATCTGGTTTATGAGAAATGTCAAGGAAGGTGTTGAACTTGGAAAGGCTGTCGGATACAAAGACATACTCCATTGCTTTGCCGACCCTACCATCATGCTTTTCATCGGAGGATTCATCCTTGCCATCGCTGCGACCAAGACAGGTCTTGATGCGATGCTTGCCCGTGTCCTTCTCAAACCTTTCGGTACCCAGTCCCGTTTTGTGCTTCTGGGATTCATTCTCGTTACCGGATTCTTCTCGATGTTCCTCAGCAATACGGCTACGGCTGCGATGATGCTTACTTTCCTTGCCCCTGTGCTCAAGGCCCTGCCTGCTGACGGCAAAGGAAAGATCGGACTTGCGCTTGCGATTCCTATCGCCGCCAATGTCGGAGGTATCGCCACTCCTATCGGAACCCCTCCGAATGCGATCGCGTTGAAATATCTGAACGATCCTGCAGGAATGAACCTCAACATCGGTTTCGGTGAGTGGGTAAGCTTTATGTTCCCGCTTGCGATAGTGCTTCTTCTGTTCGCGTGGGGGCTTCTTCTCTGGATGTTCCCTTTCAAGCAGAAGACTATCAGTCTTGATATCAAGGGCGAGGCCAAGAAAGACTGGCGTTCAATCGTTGTATATATCACATTTGCAATCACAATCCTTCTCTGGATGACCGATAAGGTTACTGGAATGAATGCGAATGCTGTGGCTATGATTCCTGTGGCCGTGTTCTGTATCACAGGTGTCATCACAAAACGTGACCTTGAAGAAATCAACTGGAGCGTGCTCTGGATGGTTGCCGGAGGTTTTGCTCTCGGAGTCGCTCTTCAGAGTTCAGGGCTCGGTGCCGCTGTCGTGGGTGCCATTCCGTTCTCTTCTTGGCCTCCTGTTGTTGTCATCCTCGGTTCAGGTCTTCTGTGCTATGTCATGGCGAACTTCATTTCGCACACTGCAACAGCCGCGCTGCTGGTTCCTATCCTTGCGCTTGCCGGTTCAAGTATGGGTGCTGCGCTTGACCCTGTAGGAGGTGTCGGTACATTGCTTATCGGTGTGGCTTTCGGTTCGTCATTGGCTATGATCCTTCCGATTTCAACTCCGCCGAATGCTCTTGCACACGCTACCGGACTTATCAAACAGACGGATATGGAGAAAGTCGGTATAATTATGGGTCTTGTGGGACTTGTACTCGGATACACCGTACTTATCCTTCTCGGTTCCAACGGTCTTTTGTAGAATCATATCCGGATCATAAAGGGAATGGCGGTTTTGCCATATCCCTTTGTGCATTTGGATGAGTCTCCATAAAAAATTGACCCTCCCTCTATAAACTGATGAGTAATAGATAGTTGCAAAACAGTATGCCGTTTAAATGGCATACTGTTTTGCAATTATTTGGTAATTAGTAGATTACAAGACAAGGGTCGAGGAGAAGGTTACCGCTGGTGTGTTTTCTGTTATGACTGTTTTCTGTGACACTTTTCCCGGATGGCATACAAATCACGAGCAGGGGAGTGTTTTGCAAATCATTGATAATAATATATATATGAAAGTGTACCCTGCTTTGCCCCCGTATAAATGGAGGGGCAAAGCAGGGTGCGTTTCTGTATATAGTTGATAATGTTGTACTTACGGGGAAGACCCCTGCTCGTGATTTGTATGATTGCCAGAGCAGGATGTGAAATCAGGAGACGACGGCAGAAAATCAATTTCTATTCAGCTTTTGTGCCGTTTGATTTGGTGCCGATTAATTGTGTCATTATAACTTGAATTTGACCCCGACAAGCCAGGTGCGTGGCATAGTCGGACCATAGATATAGCCTGCGTCTTTGGTCGCTCCGTAATCAAGGTCTTTCTGGAACTGGTCAAACATATTTTTGACACCGGCATTGGTCTCTATCCTGAAGTTGCCTGAGATTTTGAATTCGTATGACAGATTAAGTCCGGCATCTGCGAATGTTTCCGTCCATTTTTCTGAATCAGGAATATTTTCTCCTGTAGATGTATGCTGTACAAGCATAGGTCCGGTCACATTCCCGTATACGGAAAGTTTCAATGTCTTCCATATATGGAAATTTGAGGTAATGTAAGCATAATGGTCCGGAGATCTGAACATATTGCGCTGTGGAGCAATGTCTGTGGACCATTCGAAATCTTTCAGGAAAAGGCTTTTCTGGAAAGTATATCCAATCTGTATGTCGAAGATTTCAGGAATCCCTATCATCAGTTCTGTATTCAGGCCTGTCACCTGCGCTCCGGAAGTATTGGTACGTTCAAAGATAAGGTTACCGTAACTGTCGAATGTCTCTGTGTTTATAAGCTCGAACACATTGTTCAGTCTTGTGTAGAAGCCTTCTACAAGAAGATTTGTCTGAACTCTTCCGAAATTGTGATAGAAATCCGCTGAGGCGGACAGACTATGTGAATATTCCGGCTTGAGGTCAGGAGCAAGCCTTATTATGGATACGGTTCCTCCGACGGCTTCTATGTGCAGGTCCTCATTGAAGGCCTGAGGGGCGCGGAAGCCGCTTGAATAGCTTGCTCTTAATCCTATCCAATCCACAGGAGTGTACCTGATGTTTATTCTCGGACTTATGACAGGATTTTTCATAAGATTATGTTTGTCGATTCTTGCTCCGGCCAGAAGATTGACCGTCTTGCTTTTCCACTCGTTTTGTATGTACCCTCCGAATATTGAAGTGTTCTGCTTCAGCTCTCTGCCGTATCCGAGCATATTGTCGTGGAGAGCATTGTAATTGTATTCTATTCCGAAACTGAGGTCGGAAGGACTCCAGATCAGCCTGTTGATTTTCCAGGTATAATGTATTCCGCTGTTAACGGAAAGGTCCTTGGTGTTTCCGTATGCATCAGGATTCATATTGGTCCCGTAATAGCTTTTTCTGTCTATGTGCTGCATTGCTGTGTGGACACTCAGAAGGTGTCTGGAGTCTTTTGAGAAGAAATCATACCGGAGACTTCCTCCGTCTATGTTGTGTCTGGTCTGCTCCGCAATTTCCGCTTCGTGGGGCTGAAGGTCCAGCCTGTCGCCTCCTCTCCTGTACTCACCTATATGATGGTATTCTGCAGTAAGTTTTGAACGGGTGTTTATTTTTCGGTATGCTCTGAAGCCCAAGGTACTTGAATTGAGTTCCGGTATATCGGAAAATCCGTCTCCGTTCCTGTCGTATGCGCTTCTGTTTCTGAGCAGCCCGAAAAGGTATACTCCTGTCTTGTAGTCATCGGATACGAATGAACCGTTGAGTGAGGTATTGTTGTCGATTGAATTCTTCCCGAATACATTCAGACTTTCAGAAAGAGTGACACTGTTTCGCAGAGGCTCTTTGGTGATGATGTTCACTACTCCTCCTATGGCATTGGAACCGAACAGCGCGGAACCTCCTCCGCGGATTACTTCCACGCGCTCTATCATTGATACCGGCAATTGTTCCAGACCATATACCCCTGCCAGGGAGCTGAATATGGGTGCACTGTCCAGAAGCATCTGTGTGTACTGACCTTCCAGGCCATTGATTCTCAGTTGTACAGCCCCACAGTTCGCACAGCTGTTTTCTACACGGACTCCAGGCTGGAAACAAATGCTTTCTGACAGCGTGTTTGACGATACGGTACTGAAAAGCTTGGAAGACAAGACGTTTACTATGGTTGATGATGTCTTCTTGTTTGTTTCGTTTTTTGTGGCCGAGACAATGGTGCCGTCAAGGTTCAGCGCGTCTTCTTCCATTTCAAAATTGATTTCAATGATTTCCGCTTTTGAGATGATGACTTTTCTGGAGATTGTCTTGTAGCCGAGACAGGCTGCAACAACGGACAGTTCCCCTTCTGGAAGGTTTTTCAGCAGGTAGTGTCCTGTCGCGTCTGTCATAGTGGCGATATTTGTCCCTTCAATGCCTATTGTTATATACGGGAGATGGGTTTTACCTGATTTGCTGATGACGTGACCTACTATGTTCGCGTCCGGTATATTTTTCCCTTGTGAATTTGCTTTATATGGATTGCACAATATGGCGCACACAATTACAGTGCACCACAATAAAATGGTGTTTTTTGACATTCTTGAAATCTGTTTTGTCTGATTCGCACTAAAAACCGGAATCATCCGGTTATATGGATGATTCTTATCTGATTTAGGATAGTTTCCGGATCGTCAGGATCTGGAAAATGCTGTCGCCGGTGGTGCTCTGGGATTTGCTCTGTTTCCTGCGTCAGTTCCGGTCAGGTCTTTACAGATTCCTGACACATCTCCTGTCATCACTTCTATAAACAGCGGATCCGCCGTTGCTGTTATGATGGCGATAAAATTTCCGGTTGAGGGGATGAATTGGAATTCTGCCGTACTGTGGGTGTGTGAAGACGACTGGTACGGATGTGAATGTGTTATTCTTCCTTCAGGAGAGCAGTGGGAGTGTGTAAAAAATGTCAGATTGATAAATGAGACAAGATACAGGAGTGCAAGCATTCCTGTCAGAATTCCTTTAAGTTTTTCTGTTGTCTTCATCATTTCAAGGACGGCAAAGATATAAACTTTTCTTTAAATCCCGAACATCTGACCTATTGCCTGCCGTACGGATCAGGGTTCTGATTCTATGGCAGACAGGATGACCGGAGTTATGACAGACAGCATTCGTGTGAAGCCAAGGTCTGTGGGGTGCACTCCATCGACGGTAGCAATATGGTCATTGCCGAGGAAGTCGTCAGAGTCAATGAAATGGATGTTTGAGTCATTCATCATCCTTTCCCGCACTGCTTCCTCCGCCGCTTTCTGCTTGGCTGCTTCGCTCTTCTCGACGGCCGTTATAAAATTGCGTGTCTCCCTGCGTTCTGTCTGAAGAAATATAAGGGGAGTATCCGGATGGGCCTTGCGCAGAATGTCGACAAACCGGTCGAACCTTGAATATATCTCCTCTGCTGAAGGATTGGAGAATGCGTCGAGCACAAATACGTCAGCTTCGATTCCGGCCAGAATGTGTGCGAATTCCTCCTGGAGTCTGGAACTCCCGCTGAATCCGAGGTTGTACACTTCTATTCCGTTGTCCCGTCCGAACCGTGCCGGAAAAGCCATCCCCGGACGGCTTGCTGCAGCCCCGTGTGTAATGCTTGATCCGAAGAATACGACTTTGGGACTTTCCGGAATTTCGCCGGCTTTGACAAATGCGCCTTCATCCACTCCTATCTCAAGGGAATCAACTTTGTCAAAAAGAGGAAGATAAAGCAGGCATTCCTTTATGCCTTCCTCCATAGATGAAACTATACTGCTCTTGTGCGTGTCGTAAGGCGGCTTTTTCATAGAAGGTCTTCCGACTCCGGCAAATGTCCATTTCCCGTCTTTCCTGATATACAGATCCAGGCCTTTCTGCACAATGGCGTTCATATTGTCCAAGGCATTGGAGCCGGATGTCTTCCATTTGGCAGAAATGTTCCTGCTGTCAGTCGTGAAAAGCACTGCCAACCCTGTTGAAAAGCAGGCATAACGGCTTGTCGTATTGTCCGGAAGTCTGAAAGATGCCGTGTCGATCCTTGTAAACGGCTCTCTGACAGGAAACGGCCTGCCTGTGACGGCAAGCCTGGATGCATCAATATAGGTTGTCTGTGCGTATGTCGCCGATACGGTCAGGACAGATGCCGCCAAGACGGAAAGGACTCTTTTCATTTTATTCATAAATGTCAGGACAAAATGTTTCTTAAATCTTGCAGGGCCAGATGTATATGCCTTTCTACCGTGCGGATTGAAAGGTCGAGGGCTTCAGCGATCTCCTTTGCCGACATCTGCTGATATCTGGACATCATAAAGATCTTCTGTCTCTGAGGAGGCATTTCCCGGATGATCCTGTCAAGCATCCGGGATGTCTCCATATACATTATCTTTTCCTCCGTATCAGAGGAATGCTCCTCTCTGTCAGGAGGTTCGCAGTGGACAACGGTCCTGTTGTACTTCAGGCAGAGATAGTCATATATTTCATTGCGGATGCTGACAAGGAGATAGTTGGAGATAGAGCGGTTCTCGTCCAGCCTCTCCCTGCCTGTCCACAATTTCAAAAATACGTTCTGAAGTATGTCTTCCGCCGCATCCCTGTCGTTGAGAAGGGCACAGGCAAATGAGAAGAACCTGTCATAATATTTTTTGAACAGTTCCTCAAAACTTTTGCTGTCACCTTCTTTGATGCTGCGTATCAGTTGTTTGTCTGAAGACATAGCCTGATTTTTCAGAATATTTCTATAAGTCTTATCGTATGGGTCGCGGCGGAGGATATATAAGCCTTGCTGCAGTCATCGGTCACATATACGTCTGACGGATAGAAGCCGCGTGCGACCGTCTCTATCTTTCCCTTTGTGAAATCACCGGAAACGTCAGGAGTGAGCCTGCGTACTGCCTGGTTTATCGTATCCGCAAACCAGATTGAGCCGTCAGATGCGCAGAATACTCCGTTGGTCTGTCCGACGCTGGCTGTGGATGTGTCTCCTGAATTGCCGTCAGGATTTTCTGCTTTGGCGTTTGTCCCGTTCCCGGCTATAGGCACGACATCATCGCCGTCAATCATATACATATACCCTGCGGTAGTGGAACCGACAATCATACGTCCTTTCATGTCAACAGCCAGACAGGTAGGGAATTTTATGTCGTATGTCCTTACCGCTGTGCCTGAGACCACTTTGTAGACCTTGTTATTGTTGCGGCTTGCAATCCACATTGCTCCGTCATTGTCAAATTCGACATCCATCGGGTTGTCCAGGTCTGCCCCTGTTACCGCTTCAGGGCTCAAAGTCCCGTCCGGAGTCACCTTGTAGACGGCTTTCTTGTCTTTTGCGGTGAAATAGAAATTTCCATCCCGGTCAAATGAGCAATGCCACGGAAGCTCAGTGGCCGCAACAGTTGTCACATTGAAGTTCCTGTCCATTTTACGGATAGCCCATCCCTGGCTTCCGCGCTGGGTAATCCAAAGATTTCCGTTGCGGTCCATAGCGAGACCTTCCGGCTGGTGTATCTTGGCCGCCGCCCCGTTGCCGTCTTCAAATCCGGCGGCACCTCCTGCTATTGTGGAGAGGATATATTCGTGTTCAGGCTTTTCCTTGTATTCGAACTTGAGCCCGCTTGCAGTACCTTCTGGAGTCTCCACCGTAATGCTGTAGATTCCGGGATCCTGGACCGGAAGCACTATGGTAAGGTCCCAGGCATTGTACTCGAGCACCTGCGCTTCAAGTTCTCCCACAAATACTCTGTTCCCGCCGAATGTTTCGCTGAAATTTCTTCCGAGGATTTTGATTATGCCTCCGGAATATCCGGCCGGAGGGGATACGCTGACAAGCTGCAGTCCGGTCACAGATGCCACATATCTGTCTTCTTTGCAGGAACTGAAAATCGCTCCCGCAAAGATTGCAGCCAATATTATTGCTGTTAAACGTTTCATTATCTGTAATAAATTTTTCTCAAAGTTGCACTTCCTGTTCCGTCAATCATATAGATTGTTTTTCCGTCCGGGGCGAAGCACATCCCGTTGGGATATGTGAATCTTGCACCTGTGCTCTGACCGTCCGCCTGGGCTGATTTCTCGTATGCCTTTCCTGCAATGGTGGTGACAGTCCCTTGTGTGTAGTCCCCTCCGGGGCCTGGTTTGAACTGCCTTACGGTTGCGGCGATAGAGTCACCGAACAGTATGGTCCCGTCCGGTGTGAATACGGCACCTTCTATAATGTTGAACGTAGCGGATAAAGGATTTCCCGGAGTACCGTCGGTATAGTTGGATGCGTTGCTGTGTCTTGTCCCTGTACCGGCTATCACGGTATTCTGTCCTGTCTCCAGATCGATCATTCTGATGTTGCCCGTATCATTGCCGAAAAGGAATATCTTTTTGCCGTCGTCGCTCAGAAGCAGGGACTCATAGAGTTTCATTCCTGTCAGATCATAAGTCGCGGTAAGTTTCCTGTCCTTGATCCTGGCCAATTTGCCGTTTCCGGCAGAGCTGTTCCCCCTGAGCAGAAGATAGATGTTGTCTTCCCTGTCGATTACCACATCCATAGGGTTCATCCCGGTGATTGTCAGTCCTTCAACAGTATAATTGGAAAGTGTGCCGTCTGCGGTGTATTCCAGAAGCTTTCCTCCACCTTTGGCCGCAAGGTATAATGTCTCTCTGGAGTCAAGTGCGCATCCCCACGGGAACGAACCGTTCAGAAGCCCCGCATTGTCATTCTGGTTGACGAGTTTTTTGAAAGTATAGTCGCCTGTAACCATATATATTCCGTGGTCTTTCTGACGCAGAGTCATAAGATAACTGCCGTCTCCTTTCAGGACTATATCCTGGGCATACCAGAGCCTTGCGTCTTTGCCTGTGCCCTCGACATTTCCTGTCACTCCAGAAGCGGCTCCAAGCACTGTCTCCACCCTCCAGCATCCTGAGTAGGTGAATGAGCCTCCTGTCACTGTCCTTCCTCCGACTGTGATGACAAACGGATATGTGCCTTCCGGATTGTCCGGCATTATGACCGTAAGTTCATTTGCGGAAGCCTTGCTTACGGATGCAGGAATGCCGTTTACAGTGACATTGTTCTCTGACGCTATGGTACTGAAGCCTTCTCCTTTGATTGTGACCTCAACGCCTTCAGCTCCTGTGTCAGGGCTGTTGGAATCTATCATAAGTTCCATATATGTGAACCATACGCTTGACGTCTGTCCTATTGCCTCCACTGTCACTTCGGCTTTTCCGCGTCCGTGCTCCGGAGCGATTACCTCAAGTGAATTCTGTGTGGCCGATATGATCTCCGCCTTGACTCCGCCGAAGGTCACCTTGTTGCCGTCAGGGACGGTGCTGAAATTATCACCGCTGATTAATACCCTGTCTCCGGCATAGCCTGCGGACGGCTGAACGGATGATACTGTCATTATGATTTCAGGCAGTTCCGAATAAGTGAATTGCAGCGGTGCCGGAGCGTCTTTGCCGTTGACGCTGACTTGGATCTCCACTTTGCCGAGCTCGTGCTCCGGCATTGTAAGTGTGAGCCTGTTGTGAGAGGCATAGGTGACGGGTATTTCGTTCCCGTCCATAATCACGACATTCTCCTGGGGATTGTCTGAGAAATATTCTCCTGAAATTATTGCGGTGCATCCTGAATATCCTGTCCTCGGCACTATGGAAATAAGCCTTGGAGCCGGAGTCTCAGTCTGAATGCTGTCATTGTCTTCACACGCCGCGGCACCGGACAGAACCGCCGCGAAGAAAACTATTTTTGTCAATATCCTTTTCATAGTCATTTACTTTTTGATTATTGCCCAGCCGCTTATGACAGGGCGTTCTTTTCCGTCGCAGGGTGAGTTGGCTATCCGCCTTTCTCCTGTCCCGGGGTCACGTATGAGCATCTGGGCCGAGCCGCCTCCGTCAAGGTTGACTGCCGCTTCGCATCCGAGCGCGAGGAATATTTCTCCCATTTCCCTGTATGTAAGGCCTGAGGCTCCGGAAAACCCTCTTCCGTCAGCCACAAGCAGCCATAATGTCCCGTCTGATTCGTATCCTATTGCAGTACGCGGGTCACGGAGATTATATCTGTCTTCTGTCACTTTGCCGTCTGCCAGCATTATGATTCCTGAACCGCAGGCCTCGGCCAGTTCTGATGAGGCTGTTTCATATAATGACCTTCCACTGATGACCGGAGTCCCGTCCTTGCGGATTCCGACGAAGCTCAATGCCTGCTGAGGCACTCTTTCGCTGTAGTCCCATGAGGAACTTACAGTAATGCCTTCGCAGTGTACCGGTCCACGCGGATTGACAGGCTCCCTGGTGTTCCAGAAATCGGCATTTGTCATAGCGGCCACTTCGTATCCTGCGTCCGACAGCATATCAGCCATTCCGGTAAGCGTCTGTTTTTTCCATCCTTCCGAAATGTATGTACAGTTGTCCGGAAGCACCATTTTCAGCCTGTATCCGCTGTGCGGGTCCATTTTGAGCAGATATATCTGCTGCTGTGCATTGTCGTAAGTCTTAAGTGTCAGTTCCGAGTATTCAACACCTTTGGAAAGTACAAAGGAAGTGTCTTTCATAATCACGGAGACTGCATCGCACTGCTCCAGCATTGAAGCGACCGGATCCTTTTCACTGCAGGACTGGACTGCGGACAATTGGCATCCGAGCGCAAGGCATATAATGATATTATATATCTTTTTCATGGTTACGGTTCCTCCACTATTGCTGTCCAGCCGTTGATCACAGGTCTTTCTGTCCCGTCGGCAGGGCGGTTCCTGATCTGATAAACATCCGCTACCGGATGGCGTATGAGCATCTGGGCCGAGCCGCCTCCGTCAAGGTTGGCGGCTTCCGTACATCCGAGAGTCTGGAATATATATCCCATTTCCTTGTAGGTCATGCCTGCTGCTCCGAATGTCTTTCTTCCGTCACAGACAAGAAGATATACGGTCCCGTCGCCGGTATGCCCGATTGCGGCCCGCGGGTCTCTCGCTGTATATGCCGTACCCTGCCATACACCGTTGCTCAGCATCAGCACTCCGGCTCCGGTGCATTCACGGAGCCTGTGCTTGTATTCGTCATATCTTGACCTGTCCGCAATCATCATGGATCCGTCATCCAGCACTCCGACAAAGCTTAGAGCCTGCTGAGGCACGGATTCGCTGAAATCCCACCTGTCCGAAAGGATTGTTCCTCCGCGGTGTACCGGACCGCGCGGATTGATCGGTGCGCTCATCTGCCAGAAGTCACCGTTTATCATAGCCGCGACCCTTGCTCCCGGAGCATCCATCCTGGTTGCCATATCAGTGAGAGTCTGCCTGTTCCATCCTCCGGAAATGTTGTTGCTGTTGTTCGGCATAGACACAGCCATCCTTACTCCAGGGACTTTGGTGTCTGCTTTGATTATATATACCTGATTGACATATCCGTCATTTGTCTGGATATGCAGGTCTGTCTCTTCGACACCGACAGCCACCAGGAAAGTGGTGTCCCTGAATATGCGTGCCACTTCCGGGCATTCCTCAAGAAGGAGTTTGCCGACAGGAGTTGTAGGGACGTACGGCACATCTGCCTGCTGCTTTTCACAGGACACGAGTCCGGCAAAAAGAAATGAGGCGGCGTATATTATAGATTTTGCTTTCATCTTGAAATCATTTTATTTCCACAAATCATTCTGTTCAAGTCTGGAATTCAGGTCAATCTGTGCCTGGGGGATAGGGAAGACCGTGTATTTCTCCTCCATTCCCAAAGTGGTGACGAGTTTTCCTGTGCGTACAAGGTCAAACCATCTGAATCCTTCTCCCAGAAATTCGAGGCGTCTTTCCGCAAGTACCGCATCGAGAAGTTCTTCCTCGGTCTTGGGTGATACGGCAGGAAGCCCTCTTTGGGCCCTCAGCTGGTTGAGGCGTTCAAGGCCTCCGCTCTTCAGTCCGCTGCACTCCGCTGAGATCAGATACATCTCTGCAAGCCTGCTCACGGGAATGGGATTGGTGGAAGCGTAGTTGTTGTATTTGTTGAGAACGGTTTCGTTCCCGTCGGCCATAATCGAGATGTTCATCCTTTTGTCCGCAGGCACAAACAGGCTGATGACTTCACGTGTAGGCACGTATGTGGTGGCAGGCTGATAGAACTCACGGGCGAAATTGATTCCGTTTTCTTCAATGTCGTTGGAATATGTGAAGATTTCCTCCGCATTTGTCTCACCGCGGAAAATAAGACTGAAGTCGGAGAGGCTGAATGCCGGGTCTGATATGACCTCCTCTGCAAATGCCGCCGCCTCCGATTTCTTTCCCTGCCCCAGCTTTACTCTGGCCATAAGGGCTTTTGCAGCCTGCTGTGACACATAGTTCTTGGATGTGAATTTCGGGCACATCCTTATTGCAAGCTCAAGGTTCTCCTCACAGAAAGCCCAGCATTCGGCTTCAGGGGAGTTGGCAATCTTTTCGTTTGTAGCCTGACGCAGAATCTGTACGTTCCTGTATTTTGAGGTAAGGTTATAGTATATGAGCCCGCGGAAGTAGTATGCCACTCCAAGCATTTCTGTCATCTCTGCTGTCTGCTGGGCTTTCCCGGCGGCATATATGAATTCATTTACCTGATACAGCCAGGAATAGTAGCCTACCCACGGGGTGACAGACCATCCGTTGCTTGGAAGTATGCAGTCTTTTATCCACAGCTGTGGGGTGGCGTATGACGATCCTCCGCCTCGTGTGAAATCTCCTCCGGCCATGTCATTCTGGAAATATCCTGTGAATGTCGGCTTGTACTGTGAATAGCAGTATAGACCTGTAAACAGCAGCTCAAGGTCTTCGTCCGACAGGTTGTCGCGTGATACCGCATTGTGCGGATAGCGGTCCAGCACGTCGCAGGATGTGCCGTTCAGCACGATTACGGCAGATGCGAGCAATATGTATATTATCTTTTTCATTATGTGCTAGAATTTGATGTTGAAACCGAGTGTGAATGTCCTTGGCTGTCCCGGATTGAGCCAGTCATAACCGTATGTTACGGCATTGTTGCTGACGGAGACCTCAGGGTCAAGATAAGGCCATTTGGTGATTACAAACAGGTTGTCCGCCTGGAAATACACTCTGAGAGCGTCTATCTTTGCCTTTTTGAGTATTCTTGCCGGAAGATTGTACCCGAGGGTAAGACTTCTGAGCCTGATGTACGAAGCGTCGTGCAGGAATCTGGTGTTTACGAATTTGGTGCTGTTCCAGGCGTGTCCGTGGATTGCACGGGGATGCGTGTCTGATGTCCCCGGTCCGGTCCAGCGGCTTTCACATACTGACCTGAGCTGCGGCCAGGTACCCTGTCCCATACGGAGACCTCCGGTCCAGTACTGATATATTTTCTGCCCGTAGGAATATGTAAGGAATACGGAAAGCTCAATTCCCTTGTATGAGAATGTGTTGTTGAACCCTCCTGAGAATTTCGGGTTTGCCGAACCTGTGAACTGGCGGTCTTCGGAATTGATTTTACCGTCTTTGTTGAAGTCCTCATAGATGACATCTCCGGCACGGACGCCTTCGTTCTTGTAGAGATATTCCGGGACCTCTTCGTCCGTCTGGTATATTCCGAGCATCTTTATCATATAGAAGCTCCCGACTTCCTTGCCCACCTGAAGCCCGTGGAAACTGCTCGGGGTGATTATCTCCTCGTTGTCAAGCAGCTTTGTCAGCTTGTTGCGTATGAATGAAATATTGAAGTCGCTGTGCCAGCGGAAGTTGTTCTTTCCGGCATTTGCTGCAAGCGAAATCTCTATGCCTTTGTTGTTCATGGAGCCGATGTTGCACAGCTGGGTGGTATATCCTGTGGTGATCATAGTCGGCTTGTTGTACAGGAGGTTGTCCGTGTCTTTGTTGAAAATGTCTACTGAAGCGGACAGGGCACCTCGCCAGAAACTTGCGTCGACTCCGATATTTGTCTGTGTGGCGACCTCCCATTTGAGGTCACGGTTTCCGGCTGTGGTAAGTCCGAGTCCGTTCTCGCCTCCATAATTGATTCCTCCGGAGGCGAGGGCTTGGTATGCGTACGAACCGATACCTCCCTGGTTTCCTGTGGCTCCGATGCTTGCGCGCAGCTTCAGGGTAATGGCTTTGTTCTTCCACCAGTTCTCTTCGTTGATGTTCCATCCGATGCTGGCTGAAGGGAAATATCCCCATCTGTGCTCAGGGGCGAATTTTGAAGAGCCGTCTGCGCGTACCGTCACAGTGCCGACATAGCGGTTTCTGTAGTTGAGGTTCAGCCTTCCGAAAAACGACTGCAGTGCGTATGAACTTTTCCCTGATGTAACGTTTGTCACGGATGCCGCTACAGAGTTCACATCAAATGATGATGAAGGGAAGCCGAGACCGGTCTGTGCAGCGGAAGAAGATTCATATATCTGCACCGAATGTCCGAGCATGGCACCGAGGTTAAGCCCGAAACCGAAAGATTTGTCATAGCTTAGAGTATTGTCCCAGAGGACTGAAACCCTGTTTACACGGCTGTCTGTAAGACGTCCTCCCATAGGATTGTCCTGGGAAGGTGCACCGGACTGATGTTTTGAGGAGAAATATACGTGCTCCTCTATGCTCTGGAAATCCTCTCCGGCATTTGTCTTGAAATTGAGTCCCGGGATAATATGAAATTCGAGATATGCGGAACTTATGGCCCTGTACGTCTTGATCCAGATGTCGGATTCCTTGATTGCCTGGAGAGGGTTGTTGTTTACGAGGACGTTGCGCGAAGTCGCCCAGTCCCCGCTCGGGAGGAACGGCTCGTCCCACGGATACTGTTCCACGGCTGCCTTTATTACATTGAGTCCGGAATATCCTGAGCCTACGCGGTCATTATGGTTGTAGCTGAGCATCGTGTTGACTCCGAATGAAAGCCATCTTTTGATTTTGCCGGACACGGTCGACTTCAGGCTGTACTGGTTCATCTGATTGTCTACGGCGGTTCCTTCGGTATGTTTATAGGTGCCTGAGACATAATATCTGACATTGTCCGTTCCTCCGGATACGGATGCGGATATATTGTGTGACCAGGCTTTTCTCAGCACTGTGCCGAGCCAGTCGTATGCCGGTTTGCCGGACATCGGGTTTATGTACCGCTCGACATTGGCGTTGTTCTGTCTGTTGTAATTGTCAATTCCTTCGTTGAAAACTTCGATGAGAAGGTCTCCGGAAGCAAGCTCGAGTTTGTCTGTCCTCGGCTGGTATCCCATACTCAGATTGGCGTCTACTGATACTTTGGGAGCACCTTTCCGTCCGGACTTTGTGGTTATGATGATGACTCCGTTGGTCGCACGGGAGCCGTATATCGCTGCTGAGGCCGCGTCTTTGAGGACTTCCACGGACTCGATGTCAGAAGGGTTGATCGAAGCGAGTCCGCTCATTGATTCTCCATTGCTCCAGGCTCCGGTGTCTCCGGAAGTCGTCGCTATAGGGATTCCGTCTATCACATAAAGAGGCTCATTGCCCGCATTCAGGGAGCCTATGCCCCTGATGCTTACACGTCCGACTGATCCTGGCACTCCGGAGGCGGTGGATATGTTCACACCGGCCACACGTCCCTGTAGAAGCTGGTCGACGGACAGGACATCCCTGCGTTCCGACGGCTTGGGCTTGAACGATCCGATGGCTGATGTTATGTCGCGTCTTGTCATCGTACCGTATCCGACCACAAGCACATCGTCAAGGGAAAGGCTCTGTGCAGTCATCTTTACGTTTATTTCATCCGACTTGCCTACGGCGATTTCCTGGTCGGCGAATCCGAAGAATGAGAACTGCAGTATCGCGTCATCTTTCGTCAGACGGATTGACCAGCTGCCGTCCGCGTCGGCTACAGTACCGTTGGCCGTCCCTTTCTCCACTATGCCTGCTCCGGCGAGGGGGGTGGATTCATCATCGTATATTTTGCCCCGTATTATCCGTGGACCGGATTCCTGTGTCGGGACAGTGGCTTTTCGTGCCTTTACGGATACGGATTTGCCGTTGATGACATACTCGACAGCCTGACCGGCAAAAATCTGGTCAAGGACTTCTGTCAGAGCGGCCCTTTGGGCTTTTACCGTCACCACGCGGTCGATGTCGACTTCATCCGTCCGCACGCTGATGGAATAGTTGTATTCCCTCTGGAGATATTCCACGGCTTTGCGCACGCTGGTTCTCTCCAGGGACATATCTATCTCCTGCGCTGAAACCGCCAATGGCACAAAGGCCAGAGCGACGGCAAGGATGATATGCCGGAATGTTGTCAATAAAAGGTTCTTGAACATAGATTGATTGGTTAATAGTTGTTGATGTGGATTGTTGAATCTTTTTCAGATATTTCTATACCAGGTTCGGTACAAAGTGCCTTCAGGATGTCAACGACGGATTCATCATTGACGAACGATGCGAAATGGCGTGTCGATGCCAGGACTTTGTCCTCAATTATGATTCTGACTCCGAATTCACGTTCAAGTTCTGAGGCTATTTCAGACAGGGGCTTGTCATTGAAATATATCGCCCTGCGGTCTTTCCAGCTGACATAGTCGCTGCGGTCGCATACGAATTTGCTGATGCTTCCGTCCTTGAGGTTCACGGACACTGTCTCGCCCGGCTGTACTTCCAGGCCGGATTTCCCCCTTGAAGTGACATATTCCATAGCCACCTTGCCTTCCACAAGGGTCAATTCGGCATTTTTCATTTCGGGATATGACTTCATATTGAATGTGGTTCCCTTTACTATTACGTTGACATTGTCTGACGATACGATGAACGGGTGTCTTCTGTCTGCTTCTATTACGGCATATATCTCACCGGAGACGAATATCTGCCTATGCCTTCCGGAAAATGCGTCAGGATAGGTTACCCTTGTGTCGTTGTGCAGCCATATATGCGAACCGTCCGGCAGTATAAGCTCTTTGACCTCTCCATAGTCGGCTTTTACATCAGTCCAGGCGACTGTCCGGTCAATATCCTTGTAGATGTCCCAAAGGGCAAAGGTCATGATCGCGACCGCGATTGACATTGCGGCGATTGAGGTGTACAGGAAAAGGTTTTTCCTTGTCCGGCGTCTTCCGTTGTATGGACTGTGCTTCCTGTCAGCTGCTATGAATGTCATAAGGCGTGAACTGACCCTTTCTTTTCTCTCATCGTCAGTGACAGCCGGTACTTTTTCGAGAAGTTCCTCAAATTCTTTGTCGGCGTATGGCGATTTAAGATTGAGCATAAGCCACGTCATTACCTTGTTCTTTTCCTCCTCGTCTGCCTTTCCCTGGAGATACATCTCCATTATTTCCGTATCAATGAATTTCATACAATTTCCGAAAATCTGTTCTGTAAAATCAAATGTACATATAGTACGGGTGAAACGTGTTTTCTACTCAATGGAAATTGCAGAATAGTTTCATACTTTCAGGCTGGTCCTGTAAGCATTCTGGTAAAATAAAAAAGATCCGCTCCGGAGAGCAGATCCTTTTTATCATTTGTGAAATCCCGCACAGTGTGCGGGCATTATATTCTTGTCAGTACCGCCGAACTATTTTGCAGCTTTGATTGCAGCCTGCGCCGCAGCAAGACGTGCGATAGGAACGCGGAACGGTGAACATGACACGTAGTTGAGTCCGATCTTGTAGCAGAATTCCACTGAAGCAGGGTCACCGCCGTGCTCTCCGCAGATACCGCATTTCAGATTCTCTTTCACTGAACGTCCGTCCTGTACGGCACGGTTCACGAGCTTGCCGACAGACTTGGTGTCGAGAGTCTTGAACGGATCGGCATCGAGAATCTTGTTGCCGAGGTAGTCGCCCATAAAGGTTCCTACGTCGTCACGTGAGAATCCGAATGTCATCTGGGTCAAGTCGTTCGTACCGAATGAGAAGAACTCTGCCGTCCTTGCCATCCTGTCAGCTGTGAGGGCTGCACGAGGGATCTCGATCATTGTGCCGAACTTGTAGTCGATTGAAGTGTTCTTCGCTGCCTCTACCTCTGCACGTACTTTCTCGCAGATAGCTTTCTGAAAACGGAGCTCCCTCTCGGAGATTGTCACAGGAATCATGATTTCAGGCATAGGGTTCAGTCCCTCTTCCTTGAGTTCAGCTGCGGCTGTGAAGATTGCCCTGAACTGGGTTTCTGAAATCATAGGATATGTGATGTGGAGACGTACTCCGCGGTGTCCCATCATAGGGTTGACCTCGTGGAGGGATTCGCCCCTCTTCTCGATCTCGCCCTCGCTGATGCCAAGCTCGTTTGCAAGCTCCTCTCTCTTGTCGTGTGACTGAGGAACGAACTCGTGGAGAGGCGGGTCGAGGAGACGGAATGTCACCGGCTTGCCGTCCATTACTTTCATAGTGCCTTTGACAGCGGCTTTGATATATGGTTCAAGTTCTGCAAGAGCAGCTTTCCTTTCCTCGTCAGTCTTTGAAAGGATCATCTTGCGCAGCTTTGCAAGCGGAGTCTCCGAGTTCATTCCGTAGAACATGTGCTCGATACGGAACAGGCCGATACCCTCAGCTCCGAAGCTGATTGCACGTGCTGCATCTTCCGGTGTATCCGCGTTGGTGCGGACTCCGAGAGTACGGAACTTGTCGACGATATCCATGAATTTCACGAAACGTGGATTGTCGGAAGCGTCCATTGTATCGATCTTGACATCATATACATATCCTTTTGCTCCGTTGAGTGAAAGCACGTCTCCTTCGTGATATTCCTTGTTGCTGCCTTTGAATCTGATGACCTTGTTCTCAAGGTCGATGTGCATAGCCTCGCATCCTACGATACAGCATTTTCCCCATCCGCGCGCTACAAGTGCCGCGTGTGAAGTCATACCGCCTCTCTGGGTAAGGATACCTGCGCAGGCGCGCATTCCTTCCACATCCTCAGGAGAAGTCTCTTCACGTACGAGGATAGTTTTGATGCCCTTTTCGTTGGCTTCCATAGCAGCCTCTGAAGTGAAGGCGATTACGCCGACCGCTCCGCCTGGAGATGCAGGGAGACCGTTTGCGACCACTTTGGCCTTTTTCTCTGAAGCGGGGTCGAGGATAGGGTGAAGGATCTCGTCAAGCTGTGACGGAGACACACGCATTACCGCTGTCTTTTCGTCGATCATACCTTCCTCAAGCATATCCATAGCCATATTGAGGGCTGCGATACCTGTTCTCTTTCCTATGCGGCACTGGAGCATCCAGAGCTTTCCGTCCTGTATGGTGAACTCGATGTCCTGCATATCGCGGAAATGGTCCTCAAGGTGAAGGCGGATACCGTCAAGCTCCTTGTAAACCTCCGGCATAGCAGTCTCGAGTGACTGGAGATGCTGGTTGTGAGGGTTCTTGGTAGACTCGTTGAGCGGGTTAGGGGTACGGATACCTGCAACGACATCCTCTCCCTGTGCGTTGATAAGCCACTCTCCGTAGAATTTGTTGTCACCGTTTGCCGGGTTTCTTGAGAATGCCACACCTGTAGCCGATGTCGCACCCATATTTCCGAATACCATAGACTGTACGTTCACTGCTGTACCCCAGTCGTCAGGAATGCCCTCGATCTTACGGTATGCTATTGCTCTCTTTCCGTTCCATGACTTGAACACTCCTCCGATTGAACCCCAGAGCTGTGCTTCTGCAGAATCAGGGAAATCAACACCGAGAACTTCTTTTACCCTTGCCTTGAACTTGTCGCAAAGGTCTTTGAGCTCTTCAGCTGTAATATCTGTATCGGAAGCATATCCTTTTGCGTTCTTCAGCTCTTCCATCATCCTGTCAAGCTGCTGGCGGATACCCTGACCGTCTGCAGGCTCGATGCCTTCTGCCTTTTCCATAACGACATCTGAGTACATCATGATCAGACGGCGGTATGCGTCATATACAAAACGCGGGTTCTGTGTCTTTTCAATCATTCCCGGGATAGTAGCAGAGCAGAGACCGATGTTGAGGATGGTATCCATCATACCAGGCATTGAGCTCCTTGCACCTGAACGGCAGCTTACAAGAAGAGGATTTTTAGGGTCTCCGAATGTCATGCCCATTATGGCCTCCGTCGCCTTCAATGCTTTTGCAACTTCTTCCTTCAGTCCGTCAGTGTAACCGCCGCCAAGAGTGTAATATTCTGTACAGCACTCTGTTGTGATGGTGAATCCTGCCGGTACAGGAATATTGAGTTTGCACATTTCAGCGAGGTTCGCGCCTTTTCCTCCGAGAAGTTCGCGCATAGTGCCATCGCCCTCTGCAGTCTTGCCGCCGAAGCAGTAGACTCTTTTTTTGTTGTCTCCCATAGAACTATGATAATTTAAATTTAGAATAATTGTCTTGTTAACCGCTTTTATTGTTTTAGGCTTAACGGTCGCGAAAATAATAAATTATCGTCAAATTTGAAAAAATTATAACAATTGTTTCAATGTTTCAATGATTTCAGATTTTCAAAAGTTCCATCTGTGACTTCTATGGTCTCGCCGGTTTCCTTATCCTCTACGGTGAACTTGAATCTGCCCGAAAGATAATGGCCGCCGTATGTCCTTTTCTTGTAACGTTCCCGGAACATTGTTTTTGAATGCTCTTCGTAGGTGTAGCTGTCCTGGTAGTCTGTAAACATTATCCAGCCTTCTGTAGCATCGTACTCATTGCTTGTCTGCTTGCCGTCTGCATCGTACCTGTGTATTTTTATAAAGGTATAGCCGTCTGTCTTTTCTTCGCTACGGGTTGTCAGGATGTATTTGGTGTTCAGCATGAATTCGCAGTCTTCCTGTACTTCTATCGCAAGCATACAGCCTGTACCGTCCGCAGACAGGAGTTCCCTGTATATGCAGAATGAAAAACTTGATTTTTCCGGACGAAATTCGTGCGGGTATATCGGGTCTGTGCCGCCTGGATAATCGTATTTTTCGCTTGAATACCTTGTCCCGTCAAAGTTTAGGCTGATTGGTGCAGGTTCTGTCGACGGGAATTTACAGTTGTTGGTAGCAGACAATATTACAAGTACTGCTATTATCAAGGGTTTCATTATTAAGTTGTTAAAGTAGTTTGCTCGCTATTTCGGAGAGTTCGCTCCGCTCGCCCTTCCGGAGATTTATGTGCTGGAACAGAGGCTGTCCGGCCATTTTGTCCCCCAGATGCGTCAGACCGTTGGAATAAACGTCAAGATAAGGCTGGTCTATCTGGTATCTGTCTCCTGTAAATACCATCTTTGTTCCTTCTCCGGCACGTGTTATTATGGTCTTGATCTCATGTGGCGTAAGATTCTGCGCCTCATCGATGATGAAGAACACATTGCCAAGGCTTCTTCCTCTGATGTACGCGAGCGGAGAAATCATCAGTTTCTCTTCAGCCAGCATCGCGTCTATCTTCATCGCCTGCTTGCTTCCAGGCTTGAATGTATTCCTTATCACGCTCAGATTGTCCATAAGAGGCTGCACGAACGGGCTCATCTTTGTCTTTTCATCCCCGGGAAGGAATCCGATCGCCTGGTTCCCGAGTATGATGGTCGGGCGCGTAAGGATGATCTGGTCGTATTCATTTTCCTGTTCAAGTGCCGCCGCGAGTGCTATGAGGGTCTTTCCTGTACCTGCTCCTCCGGTGAGGGAGACCAGTTTTATAGCAGGATTGAGACAGGCGTCCAATGCGAATTTCTGCTCCTCGTTGCGCGGGGATATGCCGTAGGCGTATTGCTTTCTGACCAGGATGACACGCTCGTTTTCATTGTCATACCTTGCACAGCTTGTGGCCTGTGAACCTTCGGGACCCCATGTGATTTTATAGAGCTGGTTCGGTGACGGTTTTTCTGAGCTGAAGTCCGTATATGGCAGCCAGCCTTTCCCGTATGTGAGCTCCTGGGCTTTGGCCGGGTCGAAGTTTTCTTTTACAATCACTTCATTATGGGTGAACTCGATCTTTGATTCATCGATCTTGTCCGTAAGATAGTCCTGGGCCTCCATCCCGACGGCCTTCGCCTTCATTCTCAGGTTCACGTCCTTTGTTATAAGGGCGACAAAACGTCCTTTGTTGTTGTCCCTTGCCCATATCGCAGTGGCAAGGATACGGTGATCCTGGATGTCATC
Source organism: Bacteroidales bacterium (assembly GCA_009774765.1). Taxonomy (GTDB): domain Bacteria; phylum Bacteroidota; class Bacteroidia; order Bacteroidales; family UBA932; genus Cryptobacteroides. Next base: position 15,258 of record VSOK01000005.1, on the reverse strand, counting down.
TATGAACAGGTTCTGCATTTCGTCCGGAAAAGGATGGTTGAGCTCGACCTTTATATTCCCGAGCCCTTTCCCGATAGGGACACCTTTCTTGCCGAACATCTTGTGTTCGGTAAGCCTGTCAAGTTCCCGCATAAAATTTCGGGCGTTGAAACTCAGGGCGTCGTTACCTTTTTTGAACTTGTCAAGTTCTTCTATTACTGCAGACGGGATGATTATATCATTGTCCTTGAATTGTCTGATGCTTCTGTAGTCGTGCAATATGATGTTGGTGTCAAGCACAAAAATTTTAGGTAACTTTCCCATAATTAAGAATTTAAATTGAATACTAATCCTCCCCCTCCGGGGACTGTCCGCTCATCAGCGCGGCCAGAATTCCTGACACATCCGATCTGTTGAAGCTTGATATCTCTATTCCGCAAGCCTGGTCCGGATGTCCGAGCGGATAATATGCTATATCCTGGAGCAGCAGCTGCGCGTCCACATAATCGTAATCCGTATCGTAGATCTGTATGATGATTCCCGGTATTTCCGAGAACAGGATTCTAACCTTGTCCTTCTCGCCGTAAGCATATTCTATGCCGCTCAAATCCATATTTATTCCGCAGTCCGAGCATATAGAAGATATGGCGGCGGCTATTCCGCCTTCCGCGGCAGATACTCCGGACACGATAATCCCGTCCTCTATGAGTTCGCGGACCACCTCAAAACAGTCTATGAAATAATCAGGGTCTGATATGTCAGGGGCGGTACCTCCTTTCTGCCCGTTTCCGTATGAGAACGATGAACCCCCAAGTTTGAACTGGCATGTGTCAAACGGTATGTATATCAGCCATGAGTCCTTTGCCGGAATGGCTTTTGATGGACATATCCTGTTGTCTGATATGAATTTTTTGCCGGTTGCCGGTTCGGCAGGCATACTGCTTTCGCAGTCTGTACAATCAGTCTCTTTTCTTGTGTTGAGCGATGCGGCTGCTTCTATGGAACATTTCCCGGTGCTCCTGACAAATCCATACGAGCCGAGTGTCACTCCGAGGTCATAAAGATATTGGCTTGCCGAGGCTGCGGAATGATAGAATGCCGCCATATTCCCGGTCGGGGACGGGTCCCAGTTCCACTTGAGGGCTATGGAAAGGTCTGTGAGGCTGAAATGCCCCTCTTTCCATAATGTTTCCGTAAGTGTGAATGCAATCCGCTTTCTTGTATGGCTTTCAGGATGGTACAGGTCAAAGTGTTCTGCGTTTTTTTCTTGTACCGCTGCCGAGGAAATATATTCGTTGATTTTGTCCTGACTGTAATTGCGCCCGTATGGCGGAATGTCAAGCCTTTCGTCGACGACTACGGGTTTTTCTGTAAGGCATTCAGCAGGCTTGCCGTCTGAAGGAACTTCCATACATTCCCTGAGGAGTTCGCAGGGAGACATCTCTTTTTTGACGCCGTCGATTATATATTCGGAAAACAGTTCAGGCGTATTCGTATCCATAACCATAAAAATCCAATAAACTCCGTAAATATACTAATAATATGTTTTTTTATCTAATTTTGTGACTGTTTTGACAATATGATTATGGACGTAACTTTCAGTGAAGAGGCTTACGATGGTATGATAGCGTCTCTGTTCCAGAGATTCCCGTCGTTCCAGAAAATAGGTTCCGGAGCTTATAAGCCCGGTATCGGCAATATGGTCTTTTTTGACGGGCTTACAGGGCATCCGCATAAGAAATATATGACAATACACGTCGCAGGTACGAACGGGAAAGGTTCCGTGTCCAATATGCTGGCGTCCGTATGTGCCGTATCGGGGTTGAGGACAGGACTTTATACTTCACCTCACATCATTGATTTCAGGGAGCGTATGAGGATAATAGATGCGGACGGCTCCCTGCGTCTGATTTCAAAGGAAGAAGTCTGGGATTTTGTCAGCCGGTGGAACGGGACTTTCGAACACCTTGACCTTTCTTTTTTCGAGATCACTACGATGATGGCTTTTGACTGGTTTGCCAGGCAGAATGTTGATGTGGCTGTTGTCGAGACAGGCTTGGGAGGCAGGCTTGACAGCACGAATATCATAAGCCCCGAAATGAGTATAATAACCAATATCGGGCTTGACCATTGTGATATGCTCGGACACACTTTGTCGGAAATCGCATTTGAGAAGGCAGGTATAATCAAACCTGGTGTGCCTGCAGTGGTCGGTGAAAGTGACCCTGAGACAGACGGAGTGTTTGAACGTAAGGTCTTGTACACAAATCTGCCTGAACCTGAGTTCGGTGGAGACAGGGTAAGGATAATGTCGCTTCTGACTTTTGCTGACAAGACAGAACCTTCGCTTTGGGACAGAAATATGGAGATATTGTCTTCTATGGACCTTCAGGGAGAGTACCAGAGAAAAAATCTCCGTACGGTCCTTGCCGCTATTGACAGACTTCGAGCCAAAGGAGTGCTTCCTGAATCTTTGGACAGTGAACAGGTCGTCGGGGCGATCGCATCCGCTGCGCAGAGAATGGATTTTCACGGCAGATGGGAGAAAGTGGGAGAAAGTCCGTATATAATATGTGATATAGGCCATAATTCGCACGGCCTAAAATATAATTTCTCCCAGCTCGGGAAAATGATGGACAGCGGGGAATTCGATTCTCTGACAATTGTCTACGGGGCTATGGCGGACAAGGACATTGATGAGATTATGAAACTTTTCCCGGAAATGGCTGAGATTGTCTTTGTGACCGCTTCCGGGAAGCGTGCCATGAAGGCCGGGGAAATAATGGAAAGATATGTTGCTGCAGGGAGGGATCCGGCAAAGGCTGTCGTGTCAGAGGATCTCGGCAGTGCGCTGCGCAGTCTTGCCAGTAAGGCACGGGGTTTGGTGTATGTCGGCGGCAGTACTTATCTCGTCTCTGAGGCTATACCTGTCCTCAGGGATTTATATTGATGTGAAACACTTCTAAAATCTTTGTTATGAGAAGAATCTTGATATTATTTGCGCTTGTCGCTATGTTGGCGGGGACTTTGACTGTCTGCTCAAATGTCGCCGGCGGCAGGAGGAAGGCGGACAGGACTGACAGTAATGGCCACGTCCTGACTAATCTATGGAAGGAATACGACAGGGCTGCTGACGCGGACCTTCCTGAGAAGGAAGAAAAGATTCTTGATGCGATCATAAAGGAAGCCGCTTCAAAGGGCTATGCTATGGACTTGTATGACGGTCTGGTAAAGCTGTTCAATGTCACAAGGTCCCGCAACTGGAAGCGGCTGGATGAAGTGAAGAAGCGTGTGACGGAAGAATCCGAGGCTTTCGGCTCTTCTGTAGTGAAATATAATCTCGCCCTTTCCGGGCTTGTAAAGGATGGAATCGGGCAGGACTGGTATGTGAAGAATGTGGAGGAAAAGGCTTCTGGACTCAAACGGGACAGGCACGACGCCTTTTATGGACGTGATTCCAGACTTGCTGGCTTGCCGTCTTTCATTTTGGACAATATCGCCAATGACTATGAGTATATATTGTGGTCGATTGCTGCCGGAGGCTATAGCTTTTATCTCCGTCCGGAGGTGATTGAAACAGCCCGTATTGACTTGTCTGAATATCTGGGGGATTCTTATCCGTCATCGGCGTATGCCGAATATATCGGAATAGCAGCAGATGCTGACGGTACGGATGAACTCCGGTCGGCTCTGGAGTCATTTGCGGAGAAATATAAAGGGAAGGCAATAGGGCTTTACGCGATGCAGGACCTGATATATTCCAGATTCGGCGATATGTCTGATGCGTCTTCCGATGAATTTGTCGCATTGAGGAAGGAATGCGTAGAGTTTGAAAAATACCGTTCTTCGTTTTCAGGTCAGGAAGCTTCTGTCGCTAAAGGGTGCATAGCCGTAAGCTCTCTGATTGAGATTCTGGACGGAAGTGATATAAGGATTTCAGATGAAGATGACACGGTCATTGTGGCTGTGCGGAATTTCAAGGGTGTTGATTTCCGTCTGGAATCAAAGGAACGTGATTTTGTCTGGAAAGCGCGTTTGGAAAACAAGGCCAGGAGCTATTATGTGTATGATACATTGAAGGTTGCATTGCCTGCAATGGATGACGGGGAATATCTTGTCTCCTGTTCTGAGGGCGATATGGTTAAGCAGGCGTCATTTACACGTATGTCCGTCGCGTTTGCAATTCGTGGAAAGGGTGATGATATGTGCGTATATGCCGCCGACGGCAGGACTGGAAGACCTGTGGAAAAAGCTGATCTGACTCTGTCATATAAAGGTGAAGTGCAGAAGACTGTCAAAGATTTCCGTTTCGACGGTTTTACACCGGTCGGGAAAGATATTATTGACCTTATTGCCGGAAATTCCGGAAAGACAGAGTTGGGATGTTCATATACCGGTCTTGACGGATTCTTGAGAAAAGGTGTGAGTCTTGCCGTGAGACCGGGGACTCCGTCTGTAACTTACAATAATGATGAATTTAAGGTGGATGCCGATGTCTATTTGGACAGGGCGGCATATAATCCTGGAGATACTGTCCATTTCAAGGTCATAGCTTTCGGCAGATGGGCTGACGGCAGGATGTCAGTGATGCAGGACCTGAAAGGGCTTTCCATTGTGCTGAATGACAAAGACGGAGGCAAGGTGGATGCTGTGTCTTTGGAAACCAATGAATTCGGTTCGGCGGCCGGAAGTTTCTTGCTTCCTGAGTCAGGAATGTCCAATGGACGGTGCAGCATATCCGTCTTTTATGAAGACAGGAGACTGGCCACTTCGCCTTTTGTACTTGATGAATTTGTCCTTCCTACATATACGGTGGAATTCAATGATAATATGGTACATTGGACACCCGGTGATACCATTGCGGTCAAAGGAAATGTGAAAAGCTGGTCCGGTCATCCTCTGTCCTCAGCTTCGGTGACCTATACGGTTTCGTACGGTGATTTCCTTGAGACCGGAAATCTGGTCCTTGATGACAACGGGGATTTTTCAGTTGAATTTGTCAGTGCGATGACTGATCCTGCGGACTATAAGGTGACTGTAAAGGTAGTTGACCTGACAGGTGAGACCAAAGAAGCTTTCACCTATGCCAGGGTGTCGACTTACCTGTATATCAGTGCGGAGGTTGAAAATGAAGCTGAAGGTACTGTGGATTATGTCCAGAGGAAGGATGCGGAGCTGCCGTTTGACTGGTACAGCAGCACTTCAATTGTCAATGATGACAAGGTGAGGATGAAATTCAATGTCAACAGTGTCTTTGTCCCGAATGTACCTGAAGATGTTGAATATACGGTGCTTAGAGGAGAACGCGTGCTGTTTTCAGGTAGTACGCGCAGCGGAGAATATTTCACTGTTGACCTTTCCGGACAGCCTTCCGGGCTGTATACGGTCAAGGCTGAATCTTCCTATACTGATATGTCAGGAAAGACGGTTGCCATAGGGTACGTAAAGAATATTGTTCTGATGAATGCCGCTGACAGGACTCTTTGTATTCCTGGTGTCAGAAGTTCATTCATGAAGGTGGAGGGTGAAAAGACGGGAGTGCTGATGGGTTCTACAGACGGTCCTGTATGGGCTTTGGCTGATTTGTATGACGACAAGGGCAAGGTGCTGGAGTCAAGGCGGATCTATCTTGAAGGACAATACGGCAGGGAAGGGTCGTTGGCTTTTGTGGGCTTTGAATATAAGCCTGAATATTCAGATGCCGTATCATTGAGGATATTCTATTTCAAGGATTTCAGCAGTGTGCAATATGAGGCTGAATTCAACAGGCCGCATCCGGACTATGACCTGCCTCTGGAATTCATTTCATTTACGGACAGTACATATCCTGGAGCGGAAACTGTCTTTTCAGTGAAGACCCTTCCTGGAGTGGAGTGCCTTGTGTCGGTGTTTGACAAGAGTACGGAAAGCATAATGTTCAATGTCTGGCCTAAAGTCTATCGCCGTATGCCGCGTGCGGTCCGTGTGCCGTTGAGCTATTCTTGTGGAGAGTCCAGTGTATTGGCCCTTTATTCGTCTGAGGGCCGGTACGGAATGAGTGCCAACAGGAAATCCAAGGAAGAAGTGATTCCTTTCCAGCTTGCTGAAACAAAATCATCTCCGTCAGGTGCTATGGGACTGATCGCGGCGGAAGACAAGGCTGAAAATGTGTTGTTTGACGAGGGACTTGCTGAAGTGGCGGATGCCGCTGACATAAGGGATGATTTCAGAAAGACCATAGCGTTTATGCCGTTTCTGAGGTCAGGTGAGGATGGCAGAATAGATGTGGCGTTTGTCCCTTCGGACAAGCTTTCAACTTACGTTGTGGCGCTTTATGCCCACGACAGCCTGATGAGGAATGCGCAGATCAGACGTGATGTGACTGTAACTATGCCGGTGAAAGTGTCCGTGATGGAGCCTGGATTCCTCTATAGTGGAGATGTCTACAGGATGAAGGTCTCGGTGTCGAACATTTCGGAGAATGATCTTGATGGTGTGTTGACTTTGTCCGTGTATGACAATGAGGATTATAAAAATTCCCGCCATCTGTCAGTGATGTCAAAGTCTCTGACCGTGTCTGCAGGGAAGAATCTTTCCGGTGAATTTGAAATATCTGTTCCTGAAGGTGTTGACGTGCTTGGATTCAAGGCTGTGTTTGCCGCTGAAGTGGACGGGGCCGGAGTTTCGGACGGGCTTTTTGTCAAGGTTCCGGTCAAGCCGGCTGAGCAGACTCTTGTCGAGGCGCATTCGGCCGTACTGCATTCATATATGGACAGGGACTCTTTGAGGACCGTCCTTGCAGGCCTCTTTACAGGGACTTTGGGACAGGGGGCTTTATATAAGGAAATATCCCTTATGGATATGCTTATGGATTCCGTGCCGGAAAAGGTCAAGGCTTCGTCAGACGACATCCTGTCCTTGACAGAGGCTTATTATGTGGCGAAGATGGCTGGAAGTCTCAAGGAAGGGCTTTCTGTCTGCCCTGATATGCAGGCTTTGTATGAAAAGATTCTTGGCTGCCGCAATACCGATGGAGGTTTCGGATGGTTTGAAGGATTTGATTCTTCTGAGATCATGACAGCCGTTGTCTTGGAGCGTTTTGCCGTCCTCGCTTCCAAAGGATTGTCGGATGTTGATGCGGAAATAATCAGAAGTGCTGTAAAATATTTGGATATCAGACAGTTTGGTGATAAAAGGCCTTATTGGAGCGGAAGCATCCCGCTGGAGCAGTATCTTTATGTAAGGTCTATGTATCCGGAGGTGGAATTTTCTCCTGATGTGGACAGGAAGATGCTCAGTGATTTCCGCAAGTCTGTCAGGGATTATCTCCTGCCTTCAAAGGAGAGGGGACTGGACGGCTACATACTCGGGAAGGCCAGAAGAGCGGCTACGGCTTTGAATCTGGCTTCAGCCGGTGCAGGACAGCTTGCCAAATCATACGGGCTTTCTCAGCGCAGACTGTCCGGATCTGCTGATGCTGATATCGCATCGCTTCTGGAATATGCTGTGGAACATCCTTCGGGAGGAGTTTATTATCCTAATGCCGTTATGCCGTTCAGAGGCCTGCTGGAGAGCGAGGTCTATGCGCATTCTCTTATCTGTGACCTTATGTCACGTGCCGGTACTCCTGAGAGCATGTCGGTTGCCGATGGTATAAGGCTTTGGATTATGCTTCAGAAGGAGACTCAGCATTGGGACAGCGATCATGCGTATGTCAATGCGGTAAATTCTGTCCTTGCCGGCTCCAAGGCTGTGAAATCCACGAAGATAGCTGTGATGACAAAGAAATATATGAAGCCTTTCAGTGCTGTACAGGCTGCCGGGAACGGATTTGTCATAGAGAAGAAATATTATCGTGAATATGTCCGCGAAGAGGAAGGCAAGCCGGTTGGGGGCAGGGAAGAGCTTGCTCCGGGTGCTGAAGTTGAGGTAGGAGACAAGATCATTGCAGAATATAGGATATGGAGTGCTGAAAACCGCAGCTTTGTAAAGCTGTCTGCACCGAGATATGCTTCTCTCAGGCCTGTGAATCAGCTTTCAGGAAGGACTGGAGTCTGGTTCAGGCCTCTTTCGGGAAGGCTTTCTCTTCCAGGTATGTTTGTCCCTTCCGGTTATCGTGAAGTGCGTACTGATGCGACAAACTGGTATTTTGATGTGTGTCCGGAGGAGACGACCGTATTTGAAGAGGAGTTCTATGTGACCCAGTCGGGTGAATTTATTGAGCCTGCCGTAAGCATAGAATCGCTATATTCTCCTCATTATCGTTCCAACGGAGGTTTTCAGGGTAAAATATCTGTAAAAAATTAAAATAAAATTTGCAGACTTAAAAAAGTTGCCTATCTTTGCAATCCCTTTCGGAAACGAATCGGACAGTTCTTTAGAAAGGCAACTTTTTAAACAAAAGGGAGCATAGCTCAGTTGGTTCAGAGCGTCTGCCTTACAAGCAGAGGGTCGGGGGTTCGACTCCCTCTGCTCCCACCAAACGAAAAACGTCTTTGTGGCAATCTGCAGAGGCGTTTTTCGTTATCGGGACCTCCTTTCCAAGAGGGCCCCCATTTATTGTACTTGCAATTCCTGGTATACTTTCAACGTAATAGTATCATACTTTATTTTCAATCAATACATCTTACTCTTGACAACAACTCTTCAACTCTGTCCATCAAATCCTTGAAAGAAAGCTTGTCATTACTATAATATAGAAAATGCTCTGTCAGTGCTTTGTAATCATCTTTCCAGGCAGGCAAAATTTCTTTTGAAGGAATGAAATTCACCGTAGCTGGAGTATGACAAGAATAGTTCACAAAACTAATCTTGTTAAATACACTCCTATGCTTGACAATTTCATCATATAATTTCTTGTCAGATAAAGCCTCCTTTCCGAATGAAGTATCCATAATTCTTTCCAAATCATAAAGATGACGTGACATTCTGTAACTCCTTGGCTTATCTTTCTGAAATTCTTCATGAAGCAAGAATATTTTTTCCAAAAATGTCCTCGTAGGTATCACTGTGTTGAATTTAACTGTAACATCTTCTGCGTCAGGAACAGTCTCGGAAATGAAGGAACGGATAGTCCTTTCTTCGACAGGTTCGTCCATAGACAGACAGCTTATTTCAATCTTAATTCTTGGAAGAAGATATTCAGACGTTTCTGCAACTACTGATTTATAATTGACATAAATAACAGAAGGATGAGCATCTGCTCTTAACTCTTTCCGTGTTCCATCTACAATCCTGTCTGCTTCTGGTTCTACGATGAAATCAAGAATGCCTAAAGCAGTCAAGGCTGAATTAAGTTCTTTCGGCAGTTCACGAATAACATAATGACGCGCAATTCTTCTCGCTTTCGCCAACTGCGCATTAGATGTCCCGGATATCGCAAAGCGGTCTTCACGCCTTAAGGCAATGTCTATATCTTCACTGAAACGTTCTATCAGCGACCATCCCTTAGAAAGGGAGGTGCCGCCTTTGAATGACAGCAAATGCGCATATTTCGTTGCAGACAACGCCTTCAGAACCATTGTAACCCACCAATCTTTTTCTATGGCAAGCCTGGGCAAAGCTTTATTCGCACTTGCTATATCAAGAATCTGCAAACGTTCTTCCAGTTCATACTGTTGCCAATGTTTCATCTTGCAGCGTTTTAATTATAGGTTTTACAATGCTTTGAATCCACTGTGGAGCCAAAATAATATCTTTTTGGAATGTATCTTTATCCGGAGCATCGGATAAGTACTTGTGCAACACCGACAATTCTTTTTCTCCGATATTATCGGCTTCCAACTCTTTAAAGGCTTGTACTACTAATGGGATTGTGGTTCCTGCATAAGCGAAATTACGTGGTGCGGCATGGCGAAATTTTATCGCACGTTTTCCTATCTTTATTGTCCTTGATGAGCCTGTTGTAAGATATGACACGACCATTGGGACTTGTATTGACAAGCCTAATATGTTGGCTGCAGTACTACCGGAAGGCATAATTTCAACACGGTCTCTTTGTGCTATCTCTTTGGCTATTTTTTCCAAAGATGGCGGAACCTCTCCAAATCTTGATGCCATAGGCTTCACATAGATGCCGTGAGCGACGTGAGAGATTATTCCAAGCGAAAGAGCCTGACGTAAAGTTTTCTTTACGCTGGGCATAGAACCAAATTCCAAAAAATCGCTGATGAAGAAAATACTATTTTCTGGACTTTCCTCAATTCGTCTTAAGATGGATGATTTAATGTTGGGAACTTCTTTTGTCAATGCCATTCGGTATCCAATTATTTCAAATATTTGGATACAAACATACGAAAAATATCCGAAAAACAAGTCTATTCTACCCAAATTAGAGCTTCACAAATAAAACTATTTTCTCACAAGCTCGATGGCTTCTTTACCAGTCAGGTGTTCAATATCAAACCGGAGAGCAAGCATATGTGACAAGTCTTTTTCCAACTCTTTTTGTAGTCCGACTTCATCGCCGGGATTGTATCTGACACCCAACAAAGATGCCGCCATTGACAAAGCTGGCACAGGCGTCAGCGGATAATGGGCTGCCTTACAAGCAGAGGGTCGGGGGTTCGACTCCCTCTGCTCCCACAAGAAATGTTGAAACACCTTCACAGTTGATGTGAGGGTGTTTCTGTTTTATGTACATTCCTCTGAAGCACTGAATGTAGTCCTATCTTGCGACCAATAGTATTTCAAAGCTGCGACCAGTTTTCGGACTGGAAGGTGATCTCTTATAGGGATGTTATTATGCTCTGCTTAATAAAGTCATAGTTGAGGAAATAAATTCTTATATTTGTGAATCATCTAAGACATACTGACAAGTAATTATTTGTACCTTTGATAGACTAAAGATTACAGTTATGAAAAAGCTAGCTCTAATATTCATCACTCTTCTATTCTCTGTTGCAATGTTTGCACAAGAGGATGTGACTAAGTTTTTGGGAATTCCTGTTGATGGATTCAAGTCTGAGATGATCAAGAAGCTCAAGGCTAAAGGCTATACTGAGCATCCATATAAAGCCGATGTCTTGGTAGGGGAATTTAATGGTCGAGATGTGGAGATCAGTGTAGTTACCAATAATAATAAGGTATACAGAATATTTGTTCAAGATGCCTATACAGTTGATGAATACAACATCAAGATCAGGTACAACAAGTTGTGTGAGCAGTTTGAGAACAACAAACGATACATTTCCTTAGATGTGGATGGTCAAGCAATTCCAGAGGATGAGGATATTAGTGATCAGATGCTGATATATAACAAAAGGTATGAGGCACTGTATTTCCAAGCGCCTGAGAAGCTAGATACAATGGCTGTTCAAACAGCACTAAGGGAGAAGATCCTACAGAAATATACTGAGGATCAGTTAGCTAACCCTACTCCTGAAATGCAAGAGGAAGCTCTTAAAGCTACATTTGACATAGCTTTTGACATCTATGAGAAGAAGTCCGTTTGGTTTATTATAAATAAGGAAGGTAGTAAGTATCGTATTCTTATGTACTACGATAATAAGTATAACGAAGCTAACGGAGAGGATCTGTAATTTTATTTGAGTCAATGAAAGGCTACATTTACAAGTATACATTCCCTAATGGTAAGGTCTATATTGGTCAGACAAGAAGACCTGAAGATCTTCGTATGAGGGAGCACTTGACTGAATATATCGGTGCTGCCAATCCTGGTTTTTGGGAGGCTTATACAGAATATGGCACATATGAGTATGAGACCTTGATGGAGTTTGACATTGCAGATATAGATGAGCTTGTAGCTAAACTGAATGCATATGAGACTCACTTCATAAATGAGTGTAAGGCTACTGATCCGAACTTTGGATATAACAAGAAAGCTGTCGGTATGGCTGTCTCAGATAGAAATGAGATCCTCCATAACGAGCTTAAAGAAAGACATATCCAAGCCAAGCTTGAAAGGCTTCCATTTGATAAAATGTGTGAGCAGATCCTTGACAAGGTTTATGATACAAAGGAGCCTCTGACTGATGATGAGAAGGCATTTGTCAGAGAGATTATCTTCACTAATGGTATCTTTGATGTTTCATACTATGACTTAGATGAGATCCATCTGCTTGATGAAGAAGAGCTCTTTATGTTTGAAGAAGCTGTTGATGCTGCACAGTGGAGATTAGAGTCTGATATGACAGATCAGATTACATTTGATGTCTACTCCAATCAAGATCAGATCGTACAGAAAGCAAGGGAAGCAAAGATCATTGTGCAGATAGGATGTAGTGGAGAAGCTATTGCTGAGTACAATTCATTTAATGAGATCGCACAAGCCTTTGGTGTACCGAGAGCAGACAATGTGAGGAATGTTGTCAATGGTAAGCAAAAGTCAGCATTCGGTTACAGATGGATGTATAAAAGAGATTTTGAGAATATTGAGCCTGAGCCTCAGCAAGGCACATTATTCTAAAAAAGTTGCTAAAAATCTGGCACAGGTCAAACCTTCTATATATCTTTGCAGTGTTCAATATCTGCGACCTTCTTTTGAAGTAGCAATGAGTCTCAGGGAACGGAACTATTGAGGATCATTAACTTAGGAAATATAGAGTAGTCGGGGGGTCGACTCCCTCTGCTCCCACCAAAAAAGACCGTTACGATTCAGTAACGGTCTTTTTTTATATTTCCTTTACCGGTCCTGTCGTCCGAAAGAGAATCTGACGCCGAATTTGAAATTGAAGTTAAACGGCCTTTCTTTATATATGTTTTCAACAAAGCTGCCGTTGTCAAAGAAGTAGCTGACCCCTGGTTCAATGTAAAATCCTGCAAAATCGGTAAACCTGACCTCGGCTCCTGCTGCGGCATTGACTGACCATTGCAGGGGTCTTATTCTGATTCTCTCGTTTTCTCCGGTCTCCCTGTCTGAATCTATGGTATAGTCTATTCTGGAGTTTCCGTAGACACATTTCTCGGCAAGTCCTCCGCCGGAAAGATAGATGCTGAACCTTTTGTTCCGCCACAGGCTGACATTCAGATTGAGAGGTATTCCTATGTAATGGAGAGTCTGGGTCATCCTGTAGTAATCATAGTCTGTCCCGGAGGATATGTCCGACACAAGCAGGGAATATGTCAGGCCAGTCTCCAATGCCAGTCTTCCGGTGATGTTCCAGGAAGCGGAAACGCCAGCTCTCACAGGCTGGTAATGACGTGTCTTTGTCCTTATTTCCATCCCGTTGTTCCTCATAAGGATTTTGGAGAAATATTCAGGTGTCTCCTGAGGTGATGACAGCATAGAGGCAACTGCATCCGATCCGTACATCATTCCGTATCCGGCACTTGTAGAGCTGTTCCCGGGGACATTGGAAATTGATATTTTTATGTCAATTGCATTCCTGCTCTTTCTGACATATTTTTCTTCAGGGAAAAATATATCTTCAATTCTCTCTTGTGCCGTTTCCGTACCGCTGTTCATCGCAATCATATCACCGGCATCGTTGACATCTGCAGCTGCATTCTCTTCCGGTTCCGGATTTTTGCTGATTTTTCCGGCAATGTCGTATGCCGGTCCTCCGCCGGAAGGCACCACGTTGTATATTGCCTCTTTATTCTCTGATATATACCGTTTTGTATCCTGTACCTCTTGTTGTACATATACCGGAGCTTCAACGGGATCAGCAGGGATAACTGCAATATCAGCAATGTTTTCCGATGTGATATCAGCACCGGTGACGGGATAGGCAGGCACTCTGTTTCCAAAAAAGAAAAATATGGCGGCTGCGGCAGCGGCAAAAGAAGTGCCTGCGAGAATCCATAAGCCTCCCGCTGTCCTCTTCCTTTTTCCGGAGGACTCCATAACATACCCTTCAATCCCGTCCCATAGACCTTCAGGGGCAGGTTCAGAGTAGTTTTCAGATTTCTCTCTTAGCTTATTGATCCAATCATTGTTCATTTCTTAGATATTCTTTTATCTGTTTTGCCAATATGGATTTGGCTCTGCTGAATTGGGAATATGAAGTGTTTTCGCTTATTCCGAGGTCTGATGCGATTTCTTTGTGGGTCTTGCCTTCAAATGCGTAGAGATTGAAGACTGTCCTGTATCCTGTTGGAAGTCCTCTGATTATTTTCTGAAGAACGGACATCGGTATGTCATCTATTTGCGGATCTTCCTCTTCAATTGTATCCGGAGGCTCCTCCACAAATGATATCTGTCCGTTGCGTACCTTTGAACGCAGATACATAAGGGATTCGTTTATGACAATCCTTTTCATCCAGGCGCGTAATGCTCCTTCGCCTTTCCATTCGAATCTGTCAATTGCAGAGAATATCTTGATGAAACTTTCCTGGAGAACATCCTTGACTCCGTCTTTTTCTCCTATATATCTGGAGCATACAGCAGTAAGATACTGCACGTGGGAATCGTACAGTTTCCTCAACGATGCAGTATCTTTTTTCTTTGCAAGTCTGACGATATTCTCTTCGTTTTCTCCTTTCATCGAAGTGTTTCCGGAACACCTTTTACCTGACGGCTATTCCGGTGTCAATGTCTTTGTATGATATGGAAGCTCCTTTTTCAGTAGTCTTCCCTGTACAATATTTGAATGTGATGGTCTTGTCGCCTGAGAATGATTTGATCTTCAGTTTCAGGTCGACAGTTTCGCCTTTCGTGTCGGGGAGTTCACGTATGTTGAATGCGACAAGTCCGGTAACCTCTCTTCCGTAATAGGAGTCGTCCCCGTTGGCATCGTGTCTCAATTCAAGCGTATATGGGTCTTCAGGATCGGTACCGGTGAGAAGATTGAGTATATGAGGCCGTCCGCTCCGTCCCCAGATTCCATAAAAGCACAATGTGATATAACCGTCTTCAACAATCGTTGTCCAGTTGTTGATTATTTCTATAGGTGCAGTACCGTATTTGGAGTCATTTTCTTCTCCGGCTGTCATAACGGGCATTTTTGTCAGGATACTGTCAATCCAGTTGATTTTCACGGTCCTGTCAAAATCTGTCAGGGAATTATTCTCCGGTTTTCCTTCATCCGTATAATTGACCAGTGCCCTTACCTCCTTTTCTCCAAAAGGGGATTTGTCCATATTTGTCGGCTTGAGAGTGGTCTTGTCGTCAAGCTGAAGGTAACAGATGCCTCCTTCTGTCGTTTTCACTGTGACGAGCGCGTTCGGATAGAATCTGGAATAATCCGGAGTCTCTTTCTTGCAGGCAGACATTCCGGCAATGATCATCAGCATCCCTGCAAGGTTAAAAATCAAATTTCTCGGTCACCTGGACAAAAAGTAGGATGATTTTTCCTTGACTTTTCAAGGGTGGACAAAAAGTATGATATCGCGCTTGAC
>VSOK01000049.1 GCA_009774765.1 Bacteroidales bacterium | reverse complement strand
GATATTGGAAAATAAACATAACTCTTCCTCGCAGCTTTGCCGTTTTTATCGACATCTTTTCTTACATTATACCAATCCTTATCTATATAAGCTCGAGCTTTATTGGCTCCTTCTAAGTATACCCCATAGAAGATACTTCATCTTCCTTTGTGTTCGGGATACCAGGATGAGAATGCACCGAAGCATCAGGCTTTTCTTTGCTCACGCTCGGCAAAATGAGCTGGCTCATTCTGCTTTCGACCAATCGCAAAGTTAACAGGATTATCTGTTACTAGGTCCTATTATTCTTTATCTTCAGTTTTATTGCTGCTATTCACAAAATATTTATAAATGTTATAAAACATCGGAACAGTTATACATTCAGATATCACAAAATATATGGACAGTGCTACCCACCAATCAGTAATCCAGGGAGTACAATCAAAAAATGCAAATAATATACTATAAAGCCAAAGCAAAAATACTGTCAATCCGAAACTTAAGACAAAATGCAAAACAAACAGCCATACCATCCTCAGGAAATGGCGTAGTCCACGTTCTGCTGAATTAATCTTAAATCGGATAAATAATATCACCCCACTGCTACATATAAGCAGCGGGGTGAATAGGAATAAAAAAGATATCAAAATGGCTTCATGCCAAAAAATTACTTTTTCCATAAACATTATTTACTATAAAATAACGATGAAAATGATTTTTGCCAAAGCCTTATTACACCATTAGGCCTATTATGTAATATTAATACAACAATTTATATGTGCTCACCTGCCTTTACATTCCTTGCACTCTTTATGCACATACCAGTTATCCTTGTAGAGTACATAATCCTCCTGACAATGAAATCGTTCCTTTACATCATCCAATGAATATCCTGGCTGGACACGGATGAGGGCATATTCACAATCTTTTCTTTTAAAAGATAAATGTACATTGCAGTTCTTGTCCACAGCAACACTTTCAGCATCAATACATCTGAGGATTTTCATTAAACTGTAAATACGGTTTAACTCTGATTTATCTAAAGGTATATGCCGATTAATTTCATCCTCCCGCTGTTCTTCAATGGAAAGTCTTAAAAACATTGTAGAATCCATCGGAGGATATATCCTGTAGTCCTTTTCTATCTTCCCGGTCCGTCTGTCTATGCGCACAATATAATACACGCCATCTATCATTCCATCAAAGCTGTCCGAAGTTCTAAGGCTTATACTGGCATCTGTGCAATTGGAATAATCAGCAGCAATTATATCCTTAAAATAAGACGCATCTGAACATTGGCAGAATAATACTGATATGCTTATAAATATCCATATTCTATTCATTTCCCTTTATATAAAATTTATTTTCATACTCCATATATCCGTCTTGCAATAACTCTTGTATACGTTCCGGTGACTTCGGTATTTCAAATCTGATTTCCGGTGACACCTTTCCGCACACATTCCCGGCAGTGTCCACATTAAGTTCAAGCAGATTTGTTTTGATGAAATCATTTACCAGACTTAATTCACGAGGATTTAATGGCAATCGTCTTTTTGTAATTTCGTCAAATATGTTCTCACTATTTCTCAATGAATCTGGCAAAGGGTAGTTCTTCGCATCATTTCTGAATTCATTATTACGTCCATATAATCCGACAACAATCCTCACATTATCAATTTCACCTATAACGCTCCTGAACATTCCTGGCCGAAGCTCAAGCCACGAACCGCGGAATGCATCATAGTTGATTGTCTTCAAATGTTCAACTGTCTCACTTATGTCATTTTCATACACCTCTGTTTTACAGGTGCATAAAAACAAGGCAGAAAGAATCAATAAAATAAATGTATTTTGCTTCATCTCTTTTTAGTTTATGGGTTCTTGCATATGAGGCTCCATTTTTAATTGAAAGCTGATCATCTTTAGAGTCCCATTGTTTTTCATATCCGTTGCCTTTATGAGGGTCAAAATAACTATTGTAATAGGCTCCCATTCGTAATATGATGGTAGGAAACCCTAGAATATACCCTGTAATACCCCATAAGAAATTCCCATAATTCCGAGAATTGTGGGCAATATTCTCTCCTTCCGGCAAATAAAGACGGGAATCTGGATTAGAATAATATGTAGATACAACTGTAGTATAGTAGTCAAATGCACCGCCACCACCACTTTCATTATAAAAGTCAACCATTGATGCACTTAAAACACCTTGGTTTATCAACTGGTTATATATTTCGTCTTCAGTTGTTTGTGTTATTTCATCAATCTCTCCATTGTCAATAGACTTAGGATCATTTTCCGGGTCCGCAAAATCAACAAATCTGTAATTGTCGTATGTCTCACCTGACTCCAACGTCTCAATTGAGTGAATCGCTATCCTATGCTGTCCTTCCATTTCCACTTTTTCACGATATTGACCTGACGAAGAGAAGATATACCAGTCCATCCCATCAACATCAACAAAGTTAAGCCCCTAAGGGCTTTTCTTTGCTCACGCTCGGCAAAATGAGCAAACTCATTCTGCTCTCGCTTAATCGCAAAGTTAACAGGATTATTGGAACTGAATGCGTATGGACTGATAAAATAATATTTTTCTGCAAGAGGGTCCATTGTGGTCCATCTTGTCGCGTCCGGGCTATAGTACCTTGCACCGTAGTCAAGGTATGGAATCCAGGCGAACTCCTGTGACTCCTTGCCGTTGAAATGGAAACGGTTTTCCAAGACCGCAGGCAATGAGAATAACCCAACAAAATCATCATATTACATCATAATCTTTTTTCAAAGATTTTCCACCAGCAAGCAAATCTTCATAATCCACATTATATTCATAGCAATCCAAGGAACCTTTTTTAACATATGAAAGCACCATTGTTCTATTTCATTAATAATCAAACTATAAGCATTTATAAAAACAATAATATATTTTATTGTTTTTGCCTATTCCCTTGTTTAAAATAATAGGAATCAGCATCCGGCTCAATAACATTTTTGCAAAATTTCATACTACGATATTTTGTGTCCAATACAAGACTATCCTTTCCAATGACAGAATACATATTTATACACGTCATAGAAAACGGATTTATGCTGTTCCCACCAGAATTCACATCATTATAATACTCGTCCAAAATATCCATATCGTATAGATTATCATTCAAAATGCCCCCGTCTCCACACCTTATACCATACGATGACACCCCTATTATCTTATTTCCACATATAAATGCCCCCAAGAAAGTATTTTTTTGAGGATATTCCGAGTTATGCATAAACCAAAAATCGTCATTCATAACAAAAGTTAAAACAGTATCAGGATGTTCAACCTGAATATCAGGACGATATGAATCCCATTCAGTAATAGACACAGAATACACCAAAGTATCATATCCAGTAAATTTTTCAGTCTCTCTAATAAAAGCATCCAATGAGTCCTGCAAAGTCCTGGACTTGAATATATGTCTGAAAACATCCATCGTATCTGTTTGGATGACCGGTACCATATTATGCCGTCTCTGGTTATGGCAGCAAACAAGAAGAAGACAAGCCAAAATAAAAATCAGTACTTTTTTCATATCATCGGTTGTTTAAGGTTCCAAAATAGAAACCTTTGTAATTGACTATTGTACGAATAAAGCCAAACCTATATGTTTATGGCATTTCACTCAATTATTTTTCCTAAATACCTGTTATGCAGCAATTTCAGACTATCGCTGCCACAATATTTATAAATTTTACAGGTAGTACGGCGTGGTCCTTCATAACCAAGTGAATCCAATTCCTTAAAAAACATTAAAGAGTCAATTTGCTTTCCAAACAATGTATCCAATTGTTTTTCATTTATCACTTCTTCTAATTCTGATAGATATTTATATCTTACCATTAATGGTTTATTACATACCAAGGCACCTCCAACCAAACGCTCCGGTTCAAGCAGCAAATCTGTTGGGGTAAATTCTATTGCTGCGTGAAGCTCTATAATTGTGTCTTTATTGCTATCTATTTTACAACGCAGCAAATATTCAACAGGAAATCCTTTCATCCCCGGGAATGAATCTATTGAATTTATAAATGATATCACAGAATCTTGGAGGATTTTTGATACAAATATAGAATCAACATCGTTTGTTGAGCCAAAGTTTACCGTATCATTATGCCGGTTTTTGCAGGCAATAACAAACAGGCACAAAGACAGAAATATCAACATTCGTTTCATATTACCTATGATTTAAAGTTCCCCAATATAATCCTCTGTAATTTATACCGAGCGATTTAATATAAACAGCACTTGGCTTCTGCACATTATATATATGTCCGGAAACAGGGAAATACACATAATTATATACAGGGGATTGTCCCCACATAACTTTCTGTAAATCATTCCCGACTTGAACCCATCCAGTGAGTCCTGCAGAACCTTGACAAGTAAAACACGGGCAAAAGGACCGGTCTGTTCCGCAGGGAGTTCTACTGTCTCAGACGCACTCCTGGTTATACAAAAAATACAATGTTCTCATATTACTGATGATTTAGTAGCACAAAAACAATTGTTTATACTACGAGTATCCCGAAATCCAAGATTATTCTGTTGCCGGCGGATTGATTTAGTCAATGTGTCTCCGGTCTTTCAATTGCTCTCCCTCCAATTTTGCGTTTTAGTTTCAATCTTCCTTCCACATAACTATAAATATTGAGAACACCCCTGAAAGCACTATCCCAAACAATCACGTCATTTGACATAAAGATATCATAATCTTTCCTCTCAAGAACAAGAAGGCTTTCATCTACAAATTCCGGTAGACTTGTAAAATTGTTATAAAACAAAACCACCGTTTTGCCATACTGCAGACATCCGCCCTTGATATAAAGCGATGGCTCTGTCTTCCCGTCCAACGAGACCTCTTCAATCAGGGAATAACTTGACATAAATGTAATCGTCGTGTCATTGGGTGTCAGCTGCTCTACGGTAACCAAATAAATTGTCGGTGCCCCATAAGGATTGCTTAAAGGATGACTGTTCTTTTCTATGAATGTTTTCAATGAATCCTGTACAATGGGATTACGGAACAAGTCTTTATGTCTGTCATTGCCCAAAGCATCAAATGCAGCAAGAATAAACAACACCAGAAAAATCTTTTTCATAACATTATCGTTTTAATAACCGTGGACCATTATATGTTATTATATACATATTCTTTGATATTGGAAAATAAACATAACTCTTCCTCGCAGCTTTGCCGTTTTTATCGACATCTTTTCTTACATTATACCAATCATTACCTATATAAGCTCGAGCTTTATTGGCTCCTTCTAAGTATACCCCCATAGAAGATACTTCATCTTCCTTTGTGTTCGGGATACCAGGATGAGAATGCACCGAAGCATCAGGCTTTTCAAGACCGTAGTCGACCCAGCCACCAGAATTGTCAGGATCATGCTTGGTCCCCAAGGTATAAGCATCTCCATTCTTATGTACCACCCACTCAACATCCGTGTTGTCAGAAGCGAACTTGAACACCTTGAAAATGTCGTTTATGCCGGTCTTTGACGTAAATGATGAAAAAGAACCGTTTGTGACGCCAAGAGCTTTAAGGATATTTTCATTGCCGACAACTATATGACGATCTGTCAGATTGCCGTCATTATCCTTATAATATAGTTCATCGTAATCGCTCTCAGATTCCCATTCTATGAAGCCCAAAGGATTAATACTCCACCTATCCATACCATCCGGATCAACAAAGTTAACGGGATTTCCGGAACAGAAAGCATACGGAGTGACGGGATAATACTTTTCGGCCAGAGGGTCGATGGCATTCCATCGGGCAATTGCGGGATCATACTGACGGGCACCGTAGTCTATATAAGGAGTACCGAAAAAGGACTGGTCCTCCTTGCTGTTGAAATGGAAACGGTTTTCCGAGACCGCAGGCCATGAGGAGGACCATCTCTGTCCGAAAGGATAATAGTCATCACGCTCAACTACAGAACCGTCACTTCCGTCAACGACAGCACGGACACTGCCGACATTATCCAGAATATGATAGTACGGTACAAATGAATCGGACACACTACCCTCACCGAAACTGCCGGACGGCATAAAACGACCGCCGGAGAATCCAGCACTCTTCAAAGAGACGACTCCATCTTTTATCGTAAAAATCATAGAGCCCAAATACAGCAATCCGTTGCCCGCGCTGTCCAGGGCCGACAGCTTAGTACCGTCAGCAAGATAAGAATAAGTCACAAGCAATCCGGAATTGTCTGAAACGGATTCTGTCAAGTTGAGAATATTATTACTGAGTTGCAGTCCGTTATACCCGTCCGAAACAATATTGCCGTTGAGGTCATAACCATACCGGCCGATACGTCCGCTGTCGTCAATTGATGCAAGCCTGTTTCCTGAATATGTATATTTCAAATCATCAATCAACCGGCCGTCGCCAACCCGCTGCAAAGAGAGAATATTCCCGTCAAGGTCGTAGGAAATGTTCTTTTCAGTAAAGCTGTCATTTGCCACTCCGTTAAAGTATCTTCTTGCTCCAAGTACGCGTGAAAGTTCATCGTAGTCAAAAGCGTATGTATTGACCGAATCCGCTCCAGACTTCCACTCCAGCTCAGCAATATTACCGGAAAATCTCGGACGGGCATATAAAGGAGATTCATATCTCAGCTTCATAGAAAAGACATCACCGGTCATCTCCGTCATCCAGTTGCGTATATTATATGCAATGTCGGAGGACACGATATTTTCGCCATAATTCATCGTCTTCATCCTGCCGAACGCATCATAGGCATAAGACAGACGCGAATTTGCCGAACCGTCCAAAACAGAGGATTCTTCAACAAGGCGTCCCCTGCCGTCATATTTCAAATCTGTCACAAGAGTATGTTCAACCCCGTAAACAGTCTCAACTTCTTTTAAAGCCACAACGTTCCCGAGAAAATCATAGTTTGAATATAAAGATGACACGACACCGTTATGATTTGTATTATGGGTCTGGACGAGACGGTCAAACCTGTCATAATACATCACCGAAGCATATATGACATCAGACTGCGGCACTTCTGCCATAAGACATCCGGTAAGAAGCCCTTTTGACTTGATCCGGTCTTTTCCGGTATTGTAAGGTACCCCATACCCTGTTTCCTCCTTATACTCCAGCCCGGCAAACAAATCCGGAAGAGCGGCAACAAAAAGGTAATCATCATAATAATTCACTTTCAATACAGAAATAAGGTCAAGGTCAAATCCGCATTCCGTACGGTAGCAATAATTATCAGTTGCAGATGCATCAAATTCAACAAATGCAGATTTGCCGGCAAACATATCTCTGCTTATATCCAACTCCAACACAACACCTTGCAGGACAGGACGTCCGAATACATCCGGCAGAGTCACCATCCACTCGCCGTCATCACGCATATTAGCATCCTGTGAAAGTATCAATCTGTCCGACCTATCATATCCATAATATATCCATCCCGTACCAGGAATTTTCTTTCTTATGCACCTGTTGCGGGCATCATAGTCATACATATAGGCATATCTGTCCAGCAGGATATCTGACTGCTCAAAGCTGCAGGCACCGGAAATATTCCTTGAAAGTTCAGGAGGAAGCACATATTTCAGATTACTGTTGATATCATAGACATAATATGTATCGGCATAAAGTTCACCGGCCTTTTGCCTCGTCAATACAGTACGGTCCTGCGAATCCTTGAATTCATATATCAAGGACGAGTCCGGTCCCTCTGTAAGCATTATCTGATATTTACCTGGTTGAGCGGTTCCGTCGCATACAATCCCTGCAGCATTCTCCATAAGTCTGAAACTAAGACAAGACAAAGAATCTGAACTTCCATTCATCAGATAGCTGAATGACAGAAAAGCCTCGGGCGACTGGAACTGTTCACCGGGCCCCCTCTCCTGCTTCAGCCGGTCCAGTTCAGACGCCTCATAAAGGTGTTCAATATACGGGTAATTGTCATTATATCCCGAAACTCCGCGTGACAGACGTTCAAATTCATCAATTCCGACATATTGCCCTGAAGCATCAAGCGGCACCGGAAGCCACTCTCTCCAGATACGGTCAAGAGCATCATATCCGATTGCAGACACAAGATCCTTTCCTGACGGACTTGCCTGTACCATATTCTGCTGCGAGGCTTTTCCGAGTCCGTCATAGTATGTGACGTCATCAAAGAACTTACCGGCTTTATCATCCGAGTATGTCCTGGTCCTGATGTAATTTACCCCGCTCCCCTGAGAAAAATATTGATAGTCAAAATCCTGTACAGGACGCCTCTGGTTGTCTATTCTTATAAGGCGTCCGGCAGAATCATAAGAATATGTCATATTCTTTCCAGCAGCATCAGTTGATTTTTCCAGCCCGACCAAAGGTTTATAAGCAAACTGGCTGACATGAGCTTCGGTCAACTTGCCACGTAACAAAGTAAACAACAAACTGTTAGGTTTGGAGGCAGAAGCAAGCACGGACAAATATTTTTTGTTTCCAGGCTGTCCGAGAGCAGTCAGAACTTCATCCAGGGTCGCTCCGTAAATCTCTGCTACAGGGTACATTCCGTTATATCCCCAGATATATACAATATGTTCCGTATTATTCCTGATGACATACACCGGATTATGGTAATCATCATATTCTACAACGGCAAATCTCTGTTCGTATCCTGACTGCCCTATTCCTTCCGTAGAATACTCCTTCAGGTCTATCCCTGAACCATATCCTCTCAATTCTCCCCAGGCAAAGACAGAGTCAACATATCCAGACCGCTTTTCAAGCAATTCTACAGTATAAGGAATGCTGTCATTGATTTTACGATAGAGATACGAGATGTTGTCTTTAAGTTCCGTCCCGTCATTGCATTCCGTAATGACGGTATTTACCACGTGATGCTCCTTGTCGTAGACATACTTTATATGTTCTGAACTTGAACCATTCTCAAAATAATCTGTAACAGTTTCCGAGTCAAGATACCACCATTCAGACGGATATTCGTAGAAAGTATGAAGAGTAACAAATTGAGGCCCCGGATCACATATAGGGAGAATATTAAGACCTTCCAGAATCTTTCTTTGATTTTCCTCCTGGACATAGTTATATGACGTTCTTTGCAAAAGTTTGCCGTCACCACTATATATTTCAACTTCCTTAGGCAAACCGTTCTCCATAAAGCATCTTGCAGGAGTGCCTGGAGTCCTGTTCAATTTCGAGAAGTCTTCAGAACGGTTATGGAATGTATAACTGGACCGGCAGACAGAACTGTCATTGTCCTTACATATCTTACCCACAACATCGTATGCTACTGATATGCCGGACATATTTGATCCAAGCGCAAACACATTTGAAGAATACTGTCCATACGAACCGTCAGGGAGACTTCCCGGAATATAGACCGTCCTCGGAAAATTATGCGCCTTTCCGTGTGCATATTCATATTGTGTTTCACTATAGTCATTACCGTCATAGCTTTCTATAGACTTGACACGAAGCCCTCCCCCTTTCAATTCATCCAAACTTTTAATACGTGGAATTACCATATCTACACCAGCCTTGGTGTTCATATAAGTAGGCATTGAAATCCGGTATTCACCAGGTTCAAATGCATTGGTAAGACTTATCCTGGCTTCCCCCTTGTTATTTATCTCACGGCACAGGATATTGGCAAAAGTCTTATAGTTCAACGTGTACCAAGACCCGTCGGATTTCTTTTTCTCAAGCCTATATATGACATCATCCTTAGTGAAATCTTCGTATGTATAGTCTATAACCGGATGTGAGTCTCCTGAATTTCCAGTACATTTAAAGCCGTTATAATAGACTATGACGTATGCTGAACAAGGCAATTTTTCTTTTACGATAAACTCTTGTTCAAGCAATGAATCTTCCGAGACATATCTGTCATAATAATCATAGGCATATTTGAAATCACCTCCAAGAAACGAATAATCATTCTCATCAAATGTATGGAGTTCATACTTGAAATCAGTATAGCCTCCTGTAGGATATTTGATACGTGTCAAAATTCCGCTCCGGGCATAGATATCAGAAGCATTCCTGTCTGCACCGAGTTTCAATTCCCATATATCATCCTTCATAAAAGGATTTATGAAATGTGGAATCGGGACAGCAAAAGGCTCAGGAAGATACAATCTGTTGCGGCTTTTGCCGTTGTAATATCCCCAATAGTCAACTTCCACAGAATTTTTGGGAGGAAGAGGGGTTGCGTCATACGCAAATGTCCATTCCCTCCCATCGTCCTCCTTCACACCGTCAAGCCTCAGACGCCTCAACAAAGTGTCTTTGCTCTGATTATTATAATAATCTGTCGTGAATTCAATTTTTTTCAGGATTGTACCTCCATTGTCCTTGACAACCATATAGTCCAGAGCCTGCGGAGCCTTGGTTCCATCAAAAAGAAGATCATCCCTGTCTTTTGTAGCAAACAAGACTGTACCTCCTGCAAAGCGTATTTCTTTCAGAAGTATTTCTTCCACCACGGTCTGGGTATAACTTATGCTATTGTATTTCCAGGTATAATTATGAACCCAATTTATCCCAAACCCTCTGTTCTGAGTGCCTGAAGGCTGGCTTCTGATTTTGGAATGCTTTTCATATATGAATTCCACTTTGTCTCCATAGGGATTTGTGATGCTGTCAAGATACCAGGCCGTAAATGCTTCAGGCTGCTGTTCTACAGGATTTACAGGAGGACACCAAACATCGCAGTATGTCTTTGTAAGTTCAGCAGTATGGAAATGATATCTTGTACCGTCAGGAGTCGTTATTGTCCAGTCTCCTGCATCTGCCAGGTACATTCCCGAACGATGATAATTGACATCAAGCCTGTCCTGATTAAACAACAACGGAGAAGGGAATGTCCCAAATCTCTGATCCCTCGTCTTCTTGGGAAAGACCATCTGTCCATTATACTCACCGAAATTATAGTAGAATACATCAGGCCTAACATCCTTGTAATTCTTCATATAATCTTCATAATATGGAGGCTCTCCCAAAATAATCTTACCGTCATCATCAAGGAAATACCCTTCTTCATCGTGAAGGGGGAATTTGCCAGAAGCACAATAACCTGTAGTCTGCCTGTAAATGCCGTCATTAAGGTCATCTGCCCCGAAAATACTGTGAGAAATGACTCCTCCGGCATTCAACGACCAGCCCAATCCAGCCCAGCTTGCCTCCTGGGAGACTCTTATCCCGCCTGCGTGGTATGACAATGTAACCGGAACCTTGATTCTCCCGCTGACAACTTCATACAAAGGTATTGAAATGGAAGGGATACCGGTATAATGGCCTACAGGCACATCTCCGTACACGCCCAATGATGAAGCATTGGGAGACGGAGGGATTATCTCAGGATAAGGTACATCAGAAGCGTCATCTGACTGAAGGGTCATAACAGCCAATGTATCTGACGGCTGAATATTTTGGGACAGGAGTGGAGCTGAGGATGAAGCTGCAGCTAAAAAAAGGAAGGTGAACAGTTTTTTCATAGGTCAGGAATCAAGAGGTTTATAAATCATTCTCTAAGGGCGGTTTCGGAAAATGTGTAGCCGAAAGAGCGGTAGAGTTCAAGGAAGTCGGCAAGCCGTGCCCTGAAATCAGGATAATTCCCGGATGCAGAGGACCAGGCCACTTCCGACATAGCGGCCAGGCGCGGAAGAAGCATATATTCCGCCTGACGGAAGTCAGGGATATACTCTGTCCACAGGTTAGCCTGTACGCCGAGCACAAACTTCTTGTCATCAGCGTCAAGACCTTCATACGGATCGAAGCTGTAGACCTTTTCCAAAGGGAGATAACCTCCCCATGCAAGGGGCTCATTCTCTGTATTCCGGGTCTGATAATAATCAAAATAGGAATATCCTGTAGGGCTCATTACGACATAGTTTCCGCTCTTGGCAGCCTTTATTCCACCTTCCGTCCCTCTCCAGGACATGACCACGGCAGAAGGAGAAATCCCGGCCTCAAGAATCTCATCCCAGCCGATAATCCTGCGTCCCCTGGATTCAAGGAACTTTTCAAGCCGGAACGTACCGTAAGCCTGCAGCTGACGATATGAATCCAGATGTTCCTGTTCCATACGTCTGTTGCAGTGAGGGCATTTTTCCCACATTTTGGACGGGCATTCATCCCCTCCGATATGGATATACTCTGACGGGAACAGATCCGTCACTTCGGCAAGCACATCTTCAAAGAATCTGAAAGTAGATTCCTTTCCGATACAGAACACTCTGTCATCTATATCCCAGGTCTGCCTTACTTCATATTGTTCACCGGTACATCCGAGCCACGGATATGACGCCAAAGCGGCTACGGCGTGTCCGGGGAATTCCACCTCAGGAATCACAGTGATAAATCTGCGCCGCGCGTATTCCACGATCTCTCTTATGTCATCTTTGGTATAATAACCGGAATGCGGAGTTTCGTCATAGACAGTGGTCTCATCATATTCACCTCCCGGATCCTTGCCTACTATAGTCCTTTTACGGACAGAACCTGTGCCTACGAGCTCTGGGTAGGAATCAATTTCAATCCTCCATCCCTGGTCATCTGTAAGATGCCAATGAAATACGTTCATCTTGTGAAGGGCCATAATGTCAAGGAATTTCTTTACTTCATCCTTAGTAAAAAAATGCCTTGCCGCATCAAGCATCACTCCACGATACATCATCTTTGGACTGTCATTTATAACAACCGCAGGGATACTGACCCGTCCTGCCTTGCCGTTATACGCCTGCGCCGGTACAAGCTGTTTCAGAGTCTGCACCGCATAGAAGACACCTGCGGGATCGCCTCCGGTAATTTTTATCCGGTCCGGTGAAATGTCAAGAAGATACGATGATTCCCCGAGTTCATCCGAAAGCCCAAGCACAACGGATGCACCGGGATCGTCCGACTCGAGGACTGCCACGCCGCATATCCCTGACAAAACCGTTTTCAACTCATCCGCGGCATATTCCATCCCTTCCGCGTCGGAAGCGATATATATATCAGACTCCCCCAAAAGCACAAATTCACCTTTCTCCGCCACAACTGATCCTGGAAGAGGAACTATTCCTGGCAACCCTGAACCTTTCATACAGGAGCACATCAGTGCACATACGATTGCCGTGCCTGAGATT
Organism: Bacteroidales bacterium; assembly: GCA_009774765.1. Taxonomy (GTDB): domain Bacteria; phylum Bacteroidota; class Bacteroidia; order Bacteroidales; family UBA932; genus Cryptobacteroides. The sequence continues at coordinate 3,400 of VSOK01000049.1, read as the reverse complement.
ACCTTAGCGATTGCTGCAGTATTCATCTATTTTCTGTGTTTGCGGATTTCTCCGTCATAATCAATATGGTCTACTCTACGTCCGTCATCCTCGACAATCCAGGATTCAAAGGCTCTCTGCCCTTCCTTCACTACAATGATACGTGCGCCTGGCCTGAGATTGTTATATGTAGTGTCGTCTCCTGAAAAACGTCCATAGCCGAGCGCGATTCCATATTGCGACACGATATAGTCGATATCATGGTCGTGCCCCACAAAGACTCCCATAATGCTTCCGGTCTCAACCATAGCCGAATACATACCTGTATTCAGGACACCAGGGCATTCATCTTCAGCGGCACGGCCTATATGGCTGTTGGAACGGTTGCGCCAGGCTGTCTCATATTCCTGCAGGCAGATATGGAAAAATGCAAGCGACGGTACATTGTGCCCTCCGTTTGAAGCAGTCAGACCCGCACAGCTGTTCCTTATCCAGTCCACCTGCCCTGGTGTGAACCATCCATATCCGTCAAGTCCCTCAATCATCGCATAGTCATGCGAATCCATAAGATACATTGCAAATGCAGGCTTCTTTCCTTTGGAAGGAAGGACCTTCAATTCCATATCGGCCAGCTCCCCCGCCTCATTCAACTTATTGAGACTGTACGGAGACTTGACCACAAGCTTCGCTATCTCTTGCCTTGTGAGTTCCTGCTCGGCATCGTGGTTTCCGAGAACGACACAGAAAGGTATCTTGTACAGGTCCAGCGTATCAATAAGCCTGTTCCACATCTCCACAGCAGGTTTACCTGTCACAATATCACCTGTAAAAGCGATAAAATCAGGTTTTTCCGTATTGATCACCCTGCTCAGACGCGCAAAAGTCTTCTCGGCCTGCGCCCTTCTGTAAGGCGTTCCCGGATCAAGGTGCATATCGGTGAACTGTGCTATCCTGAAAGACTTGTCGTCCCCGAAGCGGAGATCTTTCTGCGCATACAGCATATTTGTCACAACAGTCATAAGAATGACTGTCAAAATCATATATTTTTTCATTTTATCAAAAGTTATATGTTGTTTGTCTATAGAGCAACAGTACCTGACTTCTCGACAGCCACTGTGCTTGTACTGTTGTTCCCCCACCTGACTACAAGTTCAAAAGGGACATTGGTCTCTACGCTTATCACAGGCTTCTGTGAAGCAGATGAACGTTTCTTGACCTTGAGTTTGACGATGCCGTCCGGACCGAAAGGATAGTTCTCTATGCCATGCTCCTCCAGATTGCGGATATCCCACTCAATCCTGCTCTCAGACCAGTCGGACTTTATGCCGAGGATATATTCTATGAATACGGCAATAGGAGGAAGCCCTGTCCATCCGACAAAGTTTTTCCTTGCCATAAATCCAGGTTCAATCTTTTCCGGAGCGTAATATTCCCAGAATGTCCCTGTCTTTTTCCACACTTCAAATACGGAATTGTAATGATTGTCAGCAATACTTCTGGCCTCAGCTATATATCCTTTATTCCAAAGTCCGTCTATGACCATATAATTGGTGCCCGGCCATACTCCTCCCTGCCAGTACCTTCCCAAAGGATTGTATTTAGGATGGTCGGCGGACAACGAAGGTACTCTGTGCGGCCTCATAAATTCAGATGTGTCGGAAAGATGCCCGACAAGCCTGTCAAGACGTCCTTTGTCAAGCACATCGGTCTGCAGAGCCCAGTATGCCCCTATTCCTTTGGTCGAGCAGAGCGAGCCGTCCGAATATCTGTCATAAAGGAATCCGGTATTGTCATCCCACATATTCTCATTCAGATATTTCTTCAGAGACTTTATCTCATCTTCCATCTCCTCGATTTCCTGCCATCTCTCGATATAGAACCCTATCTGCAGAAGGGATTCATTCACAAGAATCTGCTGGAGGTTGGTATCAAGCCACACCATATGGCCGTGGGAGAATATCGGGTTATAGCCGTCCCTTACACGTGGCATATTGTCCATACCGGTACCCCATCCGCTCGACCAGTAGGTCCCGTCAGGCCATGTCCTGTTCAGTTTCCACCATGAAGCATACGCGCAAAGCGCAGGAAAAACACGATGAAGCCTCTCAATGTCACCGAACTGGCGGTAATATGTAAGTTCCACCCACGGAAGCAGGTCCGGACCTGTGGAAGTAGGGTCATAACGCTCGAAGCAGTCTGATCCGTCAGCCCTTATCTCACGGCAGATGAACCCGTCCTGATGCTGCTTCGCATAAAAGTTGTCAAGAGTCCTGATGAAAGGAAAATACCTGTAGCCATATCTTGCAAAAAGCATCATAAACGAAGAATCCCACATAAAGATATTCCCGTTGTACGCGACATCAAGATAAGGTGATACGAATCCGGACTCCGGCTGAGGCTGGCGGATGTTCCCGACAGCGATCTTCCAGGCGTGCCAATACATATCTATTTCCCGGTCGTGCCCTTCCCAGACAGGAGAAGGAAGTATCTTTTTCGCCTGCTCGAACGATCCCGGCTGCAATGTTTCCGGTGCTGCTGTCCTGAACGCATTTTCAGCCACAAAAATATCCTTTACGTATGTATTCTTGTAAGGAAGTTCATAAGGACCTGATTTCAGTTCCTGGGCATAAAGTCCGGCCGACAGTGCCATACAGGATGCGGCAATGAATATTTTTCCAATAAAACTCATAATAATATCGGTTTACAGTTATCAGCGAGCTATTCAGCTGCAGTTTTTATCTTGTCAGGAATCTCAGTATTGTCATATACTCCGATGAATCTGTCCGCTCCAGGACCGTATGCAAATACAGGAAGCATCGAAGGCGTGTGGTCGTCAGTCACATAAACTCCCATTATACGTCCTGTCTCACGGTCGCCGTCAAGTATTATGAGACCTCCTGTCTCATGGTCCGCTGTCACCACAACAAGCGTCTGTCCGTCTTCATCGGCAAATTTCATAGCCTCCGCCACCGCCATATCAAAGCTGAGCATCTCTATCACCGAACCCGGAAGGCAGCGTGAATGTCCGGCATAGTCGATCTTTGCTCCTTCCACCATCAGGAAGAACCCGTTGTCACTCTGCTTTTTCAGCTGTGTGATGGAAGCCTTTGTCACATCGGCAAGCAGACCGATATTGGATTCCTCTGCAGCATCTCCCATCCTGTCGTCAATGCAGATGACTTTTCCCGGCTTGGAATTGATCTTGTCCGTATTGCGTATAAAATTATATTCTTTTGAAAGTCCTGCGATAATATCAATGCCGTCATTGCGTTTTTCAAACAGGTCCAGACCGCTTCCGCACAGCACATCCACTTTCCCTTCCAGAAGAGCACGGGTGATTACATACGCGCTGTCCCTTTCCGTGCTGTGACCGTAGAACGCAGCCGGTGTAGCATCCGCTATATTGCCGAGCGATACGACT
>VSOK01000048.1 GCA_009774765.1 Bacteroidales bacterium | reverse complement strand
CGCGTGTCCATCAGCCCATTTCCAGCCCGATGTCCACGGTGCTGTTTGTTATGTGGTTGATTATCAGTCGGTTGTTTACTCTGTCGCGTGTCCATCAGCCCTTTTCCTGTCCGATGGCCACGGTGCTGTTTGTTATGTGGTTGATTATCAGTCGGTTGTTTGCTCTGTCGCGTGGCCATCAGCCCATTTCCTGCCCGATGTTCACACGGAGTACGACGGGGGCAACTCTCAGAACTCTCAGAAAGGTGTCTTTACTTTTTAGCCATCCCTGTTTCATACCCGCAAAGAAAAATATTTGACGTATTTGACGCAGGGCTTTTACTGGTGAACCGCTTTGGACGGCGGAATCCGGGGCCGTCCGGATCGCCTTATAAAAAACGCCCCGCAGTCACTGCGAGGCGTTTCTGGTTAGTTAGTAGTGTGTGTATCCCAATCGGATAATAATTAATTAGTAGTGGTTAGAAATATCTTCTGATATTGTTTAACGTAATCATTTGCAACGGTTAAAAAGTATAAGTTAATCCTTGATTAACCGTTACGGTATGCAAATTTAGACAACTTTTCTATAAAAGCAAATTATTCGTCCAAAAGTTTTGGTCTTAACTGTTTTGTACGCTCCATCGCCTGCTCATCCTGCCAGTCCCTTATAAGTTTCGGATTGCCGCTGAGCAGCACCTCAGGGACTTTCCAGCCGTTGAATTCAGCCGGTCTGGTATATATCGGTGCGGATAGCATACCGTCTTGAAAACAGTCGCTCAGGGCTGACGTTTCATCTGTAATCGCTCCCGGAATCAGGCGGACCAGCGCGTCTGCTACTATTGCGGCCGGTATTTCACCGCCGCTGAGCACATAGTCCCCGACGGATATCTCCCTTGTGACAAGATGCTCCCTTATCCTGTGGTCAATCCCTTTGTAATGTCCGCACAGAAGGATTATGTTTTCTTTGAGTGAAAGTTCATTTGCGATCCCCTGGTTGAAGACCTCGCCGTCCGGTGACATATATATTATTTCGTCATATTGCCTTTCGGACTTCAGCTCCTGTATCATATTATATACAGGTTCCACCATAAGGACCATGCCTGCATCCCCTCCATAGCTGTAGTCATCAACCTGCAGACGGGGACCCTTGCCGTATCTGCGCAGGTTGTGCACGTGTATTTCGACCAGTCCTTTCTTGATGGCCCTTCCTACGATCGAATGGCTCAGAGGACTTTCCAGAAGTTCAGGCACGACAGTGATTATATCAATTCTCATAATTTTCTTGATGGTTTTGTTACAAAATTAGGGGTGTCTGATTTTTACGACTGCAAAATTAGCATTTTATAAGACTTTTCCCGAAAAAATAATATATTTGCAGGTTGTAAATTTATAAACAAATTAGAACACCATTATTATGAGTGAAGTGATTATTCCTGATGCTGCGGAAGTGTCAGATGTAGCAGAGAATGTTGACGCAGTTGAAATTGAAGAGACAACCGTCAATTATTCGGAAAAAACTCTTGCCGAGCTTGTCTCATTGTTTGAGAAGATAGCATTGAGCGAGGAAAGGATGAAGATGTATAAAGAAGCCGAAGCCATCAAGGCGGCATTCTACAAAAAGCTTTCAAAGGAAAGGGCAGATGCTGCGGAGGCTGTCTCTGAAGATGCTCTTGAGGACTCTGAAGATGCCTTCACGAAGATAGAGAATGCTTTCAAGGCTTTTTACAATGCATATAAGAAAGAGAGGGCGGAATACAACGCACGTCTCGACAGGGAGAGGGAGGAGAATCTTGCAATGAAAGAGGCCGTTATAGCGGACCTCAAGGCTCTTCTGGAAAAGGATGAGGATGTAAATGCCACCTTCCCTGAATTCCGTGAGATACAGAACCGCTGGAGGACAATAGGTCCTGTACCGGCCCAGAACTACAGGGATATCAACGACACCTATCAGATCAATGTCGAGAAATTCTACGACAAGGTAAAAATCAACCGCGAACTCCGTGATCTTGACTTCAAGAAGAATCTTGAGGCCAAGGAGAAATTCTGTGAGCTTGCAGAGAAACTCGCCGAGAATGAGAATGTTGTGGATGCCTTCAAGGAACTCCAGAAGCTCCACGAGCAGTGGAAGGAATTCGGTCCGGTTGCAAAACAGTACCGTGATGAGATTTGGGACCGTTTCAAAGCGGCTACAGCTGTTGTCAACAAAAAATATCAGGCTTTCTTTGAGGGACTGAAAGAGCAGCACGCGGAGAATCTTGTCAGGAAGACAGCACTTTGCGAGCAGGTTGAGGCTATTGCAGAAAAGGAGATATCCAATTCAAACGAATGGAATTCCTGCTCAAAGGAAATAGAGGAGATTCAGAAGCAGTGGAAGACTATCGGATTCGCTTCAAAGAAGGAAAACCAGAAAATCTATGACCGCTTCCGTGCGGCCTGCGACAAGTTCTACGGACGTAAGCGCGAGTTCTACAATGAATACAAAGGCAGTATCAATGCCAATCTGGACAAGAAAATAGCTTTGTGTGAAGCTGCAGAAGCCCTGAAGTCAAGTACGGAGTGGAAGAAGGCCACCGACCAGTTCATCAATCTGCAGAAGCAGTGGAAAGAGATCGGTGCAGTGCCGCGCAAGAAATCAGAGCAGCTCTGGAAACGTTTCCGTGCAGCCTGTGATGAATTCTTCAATGAAAGGGACAGGAATGCCAAGCCTGAGAATGATTTTTATGGCAACCTCAAGGCAAAGCAGCGTCTGATTGCTGAGATTGAGGGGTATGAACTCAAAGGTGACGCAAGTGATTCAGAGGCTATGGAAGCGTTTATGGCAAGATGGCAGGAGATCGGATTCGTGCCTTTCAAGGAGAAGGACAATATCGCCGCTGCCTACAAGCAGGCTCTTCAGGGCAAGTTCCCTGATGCCGGAAAGTCCGGAAGGGCACGCTACTCAAGGGCACCCAAGAGTGAAAAGGACCGCCTTGTCCAGAAATACAACCAGCTTGAGCAGGATATTGTAAACTATGAAAACAATATCGGATTCTTTGCCATGTCAAAGAATTCAGAACCTCTTATCAGGCAGATGCAGGAGCGTATAGCTCAGGCCAAGGAGGATCTGAAGGCTCTTGAGTCACAGATAAGGGAACTTGAAAATGCACAGAAGGAATAATCAGGCGGGGGAGAGAGATGAATAAGAATTCTATTATAGGTTTTGTACTTATAGGCGTTATCCTTTTCGGATTTTCGTGGTACCAGTCAAGACAGTTCAAAAAACAGGCGGAATATCAGGCTCAGCTTGATTCTGTCGCACGTGTGGAGATGCTGGCCCAGATGGCGGCTGATTCTGTCAGAAAAGCAAATTTGCCTGCAGCGGAAAATTCCGTTGCGGATATGCCTGCGGCAAAAAATGTTATCTACAAGGATGCAGGACTTGAGGCGGCAGCTTCAAAGGAAGCCTCTTTCTGTACTCTTGCCAACGACAGGATAGAAGTTGTCTTCACAAGCAGAGGCGCGCAGCCTTATTCCGTGAAGCTCAAGGACTATCGTACATACGACAGCACTGACCTCTATCTCATAAGGCCTGAAATGAGTGATTTCGGCATTTCTGTATATGCAGGTGAGAATATAAATACCAAGGATTTCGTATTTGACATTGCCGAGGTTACTGATACGACGGTCGTGATGAGGCTGCCTTTTGCCGCCGGAGGTTATCTGGAGCAGAAGTATTCTCTTGATGCCGACAGCTATATGGTTCAGAATGAACTGTCTTTTGTCGGAATGGGAAGTGTCATCCCGAGGAATGTCTCGATGTTCGACATTGACTGGAATGTCATAATACCGCGTCTTGAGAAAGGCTACAAGAACGAGATGCAGTATTCCAAGGTGGACTACCGTTTCCCTGATGACAATAAGGTCAATGAAGTCAGCCGTGGACGCAACGGTGAGAAAAGGCTTGATGCACGTGTCAGCTGGTTTGCTTTCCAGCAGCAGTTCTTCTCTGCGATAATGCGTGCCAAGAATGATTTCTCGTCGGCCGACCTCAAGCTGAACTTTTATGATATAGATGATCCTCAGCGCAATCTTATGGCCTGCTCGGCGAAATTGCGTTCTGATCTTAATGTGAATTCAGAGAAGGTTACAGTTCCTTTTGAGTTCTATTTCGGTCCCAACCATTATAGGACACTCAAAAGCTATGACCAGAAATATGAAAAGATAATCCCTCTTGGAGGATGGCTTGTTGGATGGATCAGCCGTATAGTTATCATACCTTGTTTCAATTTCCTCGGAAGCTTCATCAGCAACTACGGAATCGTGATTCTGCTTATGACATTGCTTATCAAGCTGGTGATATCGCCTCTTACGATAAAGTCATATATGTCATCAGCCAAGATGAATGTCATCAAACCTGAGGTGGACAAGCTCAATGAGAAATATCCTAAGCAGGAGGATGCGATGAAGAAACAGCAGGCTATGATGGATCTGTACAAGCGGGCTGGAATCAGCCCTATGGGAGGATGTCTTCCTATGCTTCTCCAGTTCCCGATCCTGTTTGCCATGTTCCGGTTCTTCCCTGCTTCAATTGAACTCAGGCAGCAGAAGTTCCTCTGGGCGGATGACTTGAGCGCATACGATTCAATTCTGGATCTTCCGTTCAATATTCCTCTCTATGGCGACCATATATCACTGTTCGCGCTTCTGATGGCAATTTCGATGTTCGTATACTCAAAAATGACTTCAAGCCAGATGTCGAATGATCCTAATATGGCGGGAATGAAGTTTATGAGCGTATGGATGATGCCGGTCATGATGCTTTTCATCTGTAACAATCTTTCCAGCGGTCTGAGCTATTACTACCTGCTCTCCAATCTGATAACTATGTTCCAGACTTGGGTTATACGCCGTTTTGTCGTGGATGAGAAGAAGATTCACGCGCAGCTTGCAGCTTCGGCAGGCAAGCCTGTGACAAAGAGCAAATGGCAGAAGCGTCTGGAGGAAGCTCAGAAGATGCAGCAGCAGATGGCCAAGGAACAATCCAGGAAACGCCGCTGATCATAATGGAATGTGATTTCTGCATTCTTTTTATACAGCCGGTCTGAACATTGATAATTTGAACTTTGGTTTGATGTCAATAAAAGAAAATATAACACAGATCATTAGAGAACTGCCATCGGATGTAAAGCTGGTGGCAGTTTCTAAATTCCACCCTGTCGAGTCCATTATGGAGGCTTACGGAGCAGGGCAGAGAGTCTTTGCTGAAAGCCGTCCCCAGGAGCTTGCGGCAAAGGTGCCGGCTATGGAAAGCTGGCTTGCCGCAAATGGAATGCAGAACGATATTGTCTGGCATTTCATAGGTCATCTGCAGACAAACAAGCTGAAGATGGTTCTCCCTTATGCCTCAATTGTCCAGTCGGTGGATTCTCTCCATCTTCTGGAAGCCATCGAGAAATGGGGCAGAGACAACGGTAAGGTTGTCGCGGTCCTTCTGGAATATCATATCGCATCAGAGGAGAGCAAGCAGGGATTTTCAGAAGAGGAAATAAAAGGCATATTGTCGGATGCAGGCCGTTTCCCTCATATACGTTTCAGAGGACTTATGGGAATGGCTACGTTCACAGAGGACGAATCGGTCATCCGCTCTGATTTCTCACGGATATCTCTCCTTTTCAAAGAACTCTCATCATCTATGCCTGATTTTTCAGAATTGTCGATAGGAATGTCAGGAGATTATAGGATCGCCATAGAGTACGGCAGCACTATGGTAAGGATCGGCACAATGATTTTCGGAGAAAGAAATTATTGATTTCTTTTATAATTTTTTCAAAAAATACCGGTATTCTTGACATATTGTAAGAGAAAATCCTTAGATTTGAAGGAGGATTATACTTATTGGTATGACAAGGATACTTCTGCCAGAGCACAAAGAGCGGCCTCTTGTCTTTTACCTTGCTATGGAAGAATACATAGCCGGGGAGACCGGTATAGGTGATGCCTTTTTTATGTGGACTGTCGCTCCGACTGTGATTTTCGGACGTAATCAGGTGATGGAGGCCGAAGTCAATCTTCCCTGGTGCAGGAAACACGGTGTCAGCACATACAGACGCAAGAGCGGAGGCGGGTGTGTCTATTCCGACCGCGGCAATCTGATGATTTCATATATCACATCCTCAGGAAAAGTCAGGGATGTCTTCAGTGAGTATCTTGGACGTCTGGCCGATGCTGTCTCTGCATTGGGCGTGGAAGCGGAAGTCTCAGGGCGCAATGACATAATGATAGGCGGAAAGAAAGTTTCCGGAAATGCTTTCCAGATGCTTCCGTCAAGGAGCATAGTACATGGAACTCTTCTGTTCGACACTGATTTTGACGCTTTGGAAGCAGCGATAACACCTTCTGAAGACAAGATTGCAGGCAAAGGTGTCAAGTCTGTCCGCCAGCACGTTGTCAACCTCAAATCCTGTCTCGGGGACCGGGCGTCTGCTGCCGGAGTGACCGATATGGATTCTCTGCAGAGCTATCTTTATGGATGGTTCTGTGACAGTTCATATATGCTTGACGGGGATGACGTCAGGAGAATAGAGGAAATACAGAATGAATATCTTGACCCTGATTTTATAGCGGGGAAATCACGAAACGGTACATATATCAGAAAATCAAAGATTGACAGAGTCGGAGAGATCGCTTTCAGGATAAGTCTTGACGGCGGACTTATAGATGACGTGTCCGTCTCGGGAGACTATTTCAGCCTGAAGGAGCCTGCTGAGGTTGATGCCTTGTTCCGTTCCGCCCTTGCAATGGTCCCAATGGAGAGGAAAGCCGTATCGGAGGCTCTTGGAAAACTGCCTGTAGGGGAATATATCTTGAATCTTAATGTCTCCTGTATTTCATCGGTATTTTTTGACAACGATTAAAACCACATATAATGGAGCAGCTTCTTACTACCTGTCTATACGACAGACACATTTCGCTGAACGCTCAGATGAGCCCGTTCGGAGGCTTTATGATGCCGATACAGTATTCATCCATAACCAATGAACATATTGCGGTAAGGACAAGGGCAGGTATGTTCGATGTATCGCATATGGGGGAGATGTTCGTCAGCGGGCCTGATGCGGAAAAATTTGTCAACCATATCTTTTCCAATGACATAAGGGGAATGCATCCCGGCAAGGTCCTTTACGGGATGATGCTTTATCCTCAGGGAACTGTTGTGGATGACCTGCTTGTTTATAAAGAGTTTGAAGCCGGACACTTTCTTCTTGTGGTGAATGCGTCCAACATATCAAAAGACTATGACTGGATATGCTCACAGGCGGAAGGATATGACGTAAAGGTTGGAAATGCCTCAGCTGTTTGGGGAGAGATCGCCCTTCAGGGACCTCTGGCGGAAAAACTTGCCGTGGAGGCTCTTGGTCTGGACAAAGTCCGGGAACTCGGCTTCTACACTTATGCCGAGATGGAATGGAAAGGCGACCGTATGATAGTCAGCCGTACCGGTTATACCGGAGAGGACGGCTTTGAAATATATTGTTCCCATAAAGCCATCTGTGAAATATGGGATATTCTTCTTGAAGCAGGGGTTGAACCTTGCGGGCTGGGATGCCGCGACACATTGAGATTTGAAGCCGGGCTTCCTCTCTACGGGCACGAGCTCAGCGATACCATTACTCCTGTAGAGGCAGGACTCGGGATGTTTGTGAAGCTTGACAAGGATGAGTTTATTGGGAAAGATGCGGTTGCAGCCCAGAAAGCGGCCGGAATTTCACGCAAACTTGTCGGCATAGAGCTGGACGACAAGGCAATACCGAGAGCAGGATACCCGGTGGAGTCAGATGGAGTCCAGGTCGGTACGGTCACAACCGGATACCGTTCAATATCTACAGACAGAAGCGTATGCGTAGCTATGCTCGACAGGCCGTTTACTGAACTCGGGACAAAGGTTGAAGTACGTATCCGCAAAAAGACCTTCCCCGGGACGGTATGCAGGAAACGCTTCTATGAAACACATTATAAGAAATAAACGGCTGAGCCTGGTGCGCGGTACGGATTTGTCTGTATCCGGCCGGGACTGAGTGATATAAACCAAGTTTAAAACATAATCATTATGAACAGAACAATGGAAGGGCTCCTTTACAGCGAGTCACACGAATGGGTTAAGGTTGAAGGTGAAATCGCATTGATCGGAATCACGGATTTTGCGCAGAATGCTCTTGGCGATCTTTCGTATGTGGATATGCCTGAAGTCGATGACGAAGTCTCACAGGGTGAGGAGTTCGGCGCGGTAGAAAGCGTAAAGGCGGCAAGCGACCTTATCTCGCCTGTTTCAGGGACAGTCGTTGAGATCAACGGGGAGCTGGAGGACAATCCGGAGCTTCTGAACCAGGATGCTTTCGCCAACTGGATAATCAAGGTCTCCATAAGCGACAAGGTTGAACTCGATGCGCTGATGGATGCCAAGCAGTATGAAGAATTCTGTCAGAACGAATAATATGGCTTTCTCATATTTTCCTCATACCGAAGATGATATCGCCGGAATGCTGGACCGTATAGGCGTCAGGACTCTGGATGAATTATATTCGGACGTCCCTTCGGATGTCATTTTCCGCGGTGAGTTTGATCTTCCGGACGCAATGTCCGAGATGGAGGTCAGACGCTATTTTGAAAATCTTGATTCCTTCAACCGTAAACTGAAGATATTTTGCGGTGCAGGGGCCTACGACCACTATTCGCCTTCTGTAGTCCCTTATATAGTTTCACGTTCGGAATTTCTGACGGCATACACTCCTTATCAGGCTGAGATATCCCAGGGGACTCTGAGGTATATATTCGAGTATCAGAGTATGATTGCGGAGCTGACGGGTATGGATTGTTCAAATGCCTCTATGTATGACGGAGCCACGGCTGCCGCGGAAGCGGTGATCATGTCGGTCGCCGCCTCCAAGAAGAGGAAACGTGTACTTGTATCGGAAACGCTCCTGCCGCAGGTGATGAATACTGTAAAGACCTACGCAGGATACAACGGTATATCCCTTGGATTTATTCCTGCCGAGGACGGAGTGACATCTTTGGCGATGATAAAGAGCGAACTCGGGACAGGTGATGTGGCAGGGGTTCTGGTACCAGGAATCAACAGGTACGGAATCATAGAGGACTTTACGGATTTTGCCGGGACAGTACACTCTGCCGGTGCTCTGTTTATGATATACAGCGACCCTTCGTCGTTGGCAGTGTTGAAAAGCCCTGGAGAATGGGGTGCGGACATTGTCTGCGGAGATGCCCAGACCCTCGGCATACCTCTCAGCTTCGGCGGCCCGTATGTAGGATTTCTTGCCTGCCGCAAGGAATATGTCCGCAAACTTCCCGGAAGGATAGTCGGAGCGACGGAGGATGTGGACGGGAAACGTGCATTCGTGCTTACACTGCAGGCGCGTGAACAGCATATACGCCGTGAGAAAGCGACAAGCAACATTTGCTCCAACCAGTCGCTTATGGCGTTGTACGTTACGGTCTATCTGTCTCTTATGGGGCCGGAGGGCCTGAGGAAAGTCAATGACCTTTCGTACGGAGGGGCACATTATCTATATGAAAGTCTTCTTGCCACAGGACATTTCAAGACTGTCTTTGACCGTCCTTTCCTGAAGGAGTTTGTTGTGAAGACCGATCTTGATGTCGCAGTGCTTCAGCAGACTCTCCTGGATGCAGGCTATTTTGCGGCCCTTTCCACAGAGGAGGGATATGTGTCTTTCTGCGTTACGGAGATGCGTACACGTCAGGAAATAGATGATATGGTATCAATCATTAAGAAGCTGTACTGAGTATGAAATACTATGACAAACTGATATTTGAACTTTCCCGAAAGGGGAGATGCGGATATTCTCTTCCCGACAGCCCTTATCAGGAGACAACGGCTGCCATTCCTGAAAATCTGCGCAGAGGTACAGAGCCTGCTCTTCCTGAGGTCAGCGAACTTGATGTCGTACGCCATTATACAAATCTTTCCGATATGAATTTCGGTGTTGATACAGGGTTTTACCCTTTGGGCAGCTGTACAATGAAATATAATCCGAAAATCAATGAGGAAATAGCCTCTATGCCCGGCTTCAAGGGAATCCATCCCCTTCAGCCGGCTTCTACGGTGCAGGGGGCATTGAGACTGTACAGGGATCTTTGCAAGGCTCTGTCGGTCGTCACAGGTATGGCTGAGTTTACTCTGAATCCGTTTGCCGGTGCACATGGTGAGCTTACCGGGCTTATGATAATGCGCCGGTACCATATCAGCCGTGGTGATACAGGAAGGGTGAAAGTGATAGTGCCTGACAGTGCGCACGGCACAAACCCTGCGAGTGCGGCTGTATGCGGCCTCGAGGTCGTACAGGTTAAATCAACTGCCGACGGAACAATAGATGTGGAGGACCTCAAACCTTTGCTGGACAATACTGTTGCCGGCATCATGATGACTAATCCGAACACTCTCGGCCTGTTTGAGAGCCGTATCAGGGAGATTGCGGACCTGGTGCACGGATGTGGAGGGCTTCTATATTATGACGGAGCAAATATGAATCCTCTTCTTGGAGTGGTGCGTCCTGGTGATATGGGATTTGATATAATGCATCTCAATCTCCACAAGACGTTTTCCACACCGCACGGTGGCGGAGGTCCTGGAGCCGGTCCTGTAGGAGTGGCGGAGCATCTTGCCGCTTATCTTCCTGTACCGTCAGTCTGTGAAAATTCCGACGGAAGCCTTTATGTACAGGGAAATGCCTGCGGATATGCCACTGTATCGGCTGAATCTATACCTGCAGGGCAGATTTCAGGTTTTACAGGCAATTTCGGAGTGCTTCTCCGTGCGTATGCCTATATCCTGATGCTTGGCAGGCAGAACATAAAGATGGCCGGACCGCTTGCGGTCCTTGGAGCCAATTATATCAAAGAGAGCCTGAAGGACTTTTACAGGTTGCCTATAGATACGGTATGCAAACACGAGTTCGTCTTTGACGGTCTTGCAGACCGGAGCACTGGGGTTACAACGCTTGATGTAGCCAAACGTCTGCTGGATTACGGATTCCACGCACCGACCATATATTTCCCTCTGCTGTTCCACCAGTCGATTATGATAGAGCCGACCGAGACTGAAAGCAAGGAGACACTGGACGGTTTCATAGACATAATGAAGAGGATAGCTCAGGAGGCGTTGACGGAGCCTGAATCACTGAAGACCGCTCCGCATACGACCCCTGTCCGGCGTCTGGATGAAACATCTGCCGCTCGTCAGCCTGTCCTTACCTTCAGGATGCTGTCTTCGCTGAACTGATCATTCAATCTTTGCCAAAATGAAAATCATTATCATAGGTGCCGGTCCAGGAGGATATGAAACCGCTCTCCTGGCGGCAGGAAGAGGTATAGAGACCATTCTTATCGAATCCGGTGAGGTAGGAGGGACCTGCCTCAATGAAGGCTGTATACCGACAAAGTCCCTATGCCGTAGTGCAGAAATGTTTGAAAACATAAAAAAATCCGGTGAGTTCGGGGTCAATGCGGATAATGTTTCCATAGATTTCCGGCGTGTGCAGGAGCGGAAAACGCAGATTGTAGGACAGCTTCGCAACGGTGTTGAGGGCCTGCTGAGAAACAGACTTGTCACTTTCGTTGCAGGAAAGGCTTCGATGGTCGACTCCCATACCGTATCGGTCGCTCCTGACGGTACCGAATATTCCGCGGATTACATCATTATAGCGACAGGTTCTTCCGCTGCAAGGCTTCCTGTAGAGGGATGCGGGCTCAATGGCGTGCTGACCTCAAAGGAAATGCTTGACATTGATGCTGTTCCGGAAAGGCTTTGTGTGATAGGTGCAGGGGTGATAGGGCTTGAGTTTGCTTCCGTGTTTGCTGCATTCGGAAGCAAGGTCACGATATTGGAATATTGCAGGGAAATACTGCCACGGTTTGACGGTGATCTTGCCAAAAGGCTCAGGCAGAGCCTCGGAAGGCGTGGAATAGAAATCATCACTCAGGCTGCTGTACAGAAAATCCGGGAAAATCCGGACGGCTCATTGGAGGTGGACTATCTCCGGAAGGAAAAGTCTGGGACTGTAGCCTCCGACAAGGTTCTGATGGCTGTCGGCAGGAAAGCTAATGTTGAGGGACTCAATCTTGAATCGGCAGGTGTGGAATATTCTGCCAAAGGTATCAGGGTGGATGCAGATATGCGGACGACATCGCCTTCGGTATATGCCATAGGAGATGTAAACGGGATTATGATGCTTGCGCACGCTGCTGTATTCCAGGGTAAAAAGGCGTTGGACCATATCTGCGGAAAGACAGATATGATAGATCTTTCAGTTATGCCGTCTGCGGTGTTTACTATGCCTGAAGCCGCATCAGTGGGGCTGACTGAAGATGAGTGCAAAGAAAAAGGGATTCAATACATCTGTCTTAAGTCTTTTTTCAGAGCCAACGGCAAGGCTGTCTGTCTCGGCGAGACTGACGGGTTCTGCAAAATCGTTGTAGGTACTGAGGGACTGGACAGTGAAAACTCCGGAGAATCTTCAGGGAGAATTATAGGATGCCATATTTATGGACCTCATTCAGCTGACCTTGTTGCAGAAATGACGGCAGTCATTTCCCGTCATACGACACTTGAAGAGTTCCGTGCCATTATCCATTCCCACCCGACGCTCGGAGAGGTGCTGTAGGAACGAGGCTTAGCTTCTGGCATCATACAAATCACGAGCAGGTATGTGTTTGTCAATTGGTTGATGGACAATGATTTATGGAAACCGAACCTGCTTTGCCCCTATGTTTTTAAGTGGGCAAAGCAGGTTCGGTTTGTTTAAGTGGCTGATTTTGTGTGTTTTATAAAATTACTTCCTGCTCGTGTTTTGTGTCTCGTCCTAAAAAAGTTTACCATAAAACCTATCATTTATGGAAGTCTACAAACTGGTCCGTCTCGTGGACCGCAAAGTTCTCTGGCGTTACTTCATCGGAGAGGATCTGGACGCCCTCTGCCACCGCTACGGTGTCAGTACCGTCAAGACCCTTGCCTTGTAAGCAGTTGATTTCCAGATGTATACAAAACAGTATACCTTTTAAATGCCATACTGTTTTACAATTGTTTGATAATAAGTGATTTACAGATGGAGGGTCGCCATTTAATGGACTGGCTTTACTTTGCTGATGATCTCGTCGTACACGATATAAAAGAGAAACCGGCTAAAAAGTCAGAATAACTCTCTGAGAATTAGATATTTGGAAACAATGTTCGAGGTTGAGTTCACTGAAAAAAAGAAAAAGGGGCTTGACTAATGCTTTTTAGTCAGCCCCCTCTTCTTTCTAATTGTAGAGGTATATATATACATTAAGGTAGGTAGCAAGTATCAGCCACAAGGCATAAGGGATGAACAGGATTGAAGAAGTCCGTACTATATTCCAGGATTTTACCATATACCATCCTACCAATATGTCAAGTATGATGATGGCTATCAGTCCGAGGAACGGGTTTGTCATTGTAAAGAACAATATACTCCACAGGAAGTTTACGCCCTGCTGTACGCCCCATAATGTTACGAGGTCCTTGCGGTATATGCCTGCCAGGTTCCATACGAGTCCTACGGATATTCCGGAAAGTATGTAGATGATGCCCCATGCTACCGGGAACGCCCAATTTGGCGGAGTGATTGCCGGTTTGTTGAGATAAGGATACCAGTCAGCTATGGCTCCCGCCTGCAGAAAGCTTGCTGCAAGTCCGAGTACAAAACAGATTGCCACTCCGACTATTGGAGGTAATATTCTTTTCATAACAGTAATTTTTGATGAGTAATACATTAATGATCTATCGTTATATATCTCAACAAAAACAATTACTGTGCCCTATATTGTCAGGCTTTGTCTTTCAGTTCTGAAATCATAGCCTGCGCTACTGATGCGGAAGCCCCTGCGCCTCCAAGAAGATTGCGTATTACGATGTATTCGCTGAGCATTTTGCCTCTGTAGGCCTTGTCCTCAATAAGCAGACGGACTTCACGTACCAGAGCTTCGGCATTGCATTCGTCCTGTATGAATTCTTTGAAAGCGAGTCTGTCGACAATGAGGTTTCCGAGGCTTATATATTTTATTTTGACGATATGCCTGGCTATCATATAGGTGATTCTGCTTCCTATATATCCCACCACCTGAGGAGTGCCGAACAGGACGGTCTCGAGTGAAGCCGTTCCGGAATTGACCACTGCCGCCTCCGCATTGCGTATTATGTGCTGTGTCTGTCCGAACAGGACTTTTATGAAGTCGTCTTCAGGTCCGAGAAAAGGGGAGTAGTCCTCAATGGTCCTTGCCGGTGCTCCTGCCACAAGAAACTGATAGTCCTTATATTGAGGGATGCTGCGCATCCTGTGTGCAAATTCTTTCAGGACAGGCATCATAGTGTTTATCTCACCTTTTCTGGAACCGGCGAGCATTGCTATGAACGGCTTGTCATCCAGATTGTTGCGTTTGAGGAAATCTTCTCTGCTCTCATTCATCGCGGGAGAATTGTCCACTGCATCGACAAGAGGATTGCCTTTATAGATGAAATCTATTCCTTTTGATTCGAAGTAGGGTATTTCAAAAGGGAACACTATAAAGAGCTTGTCGACGTATGCCTTGAGCTTCTTTATTCTGCCCTCGCGTGAAGCCCAGACTTTCGGGGCTATATAATAGAAGACTTTGAAACCTCTTTTGTGGGCGAATTCAGCTATTTTGAAATTGAACCCCGGGTAGTCTATAAGTATTATGACGTCGGGATTGTTTGCGATGATGTCTTTTTTGCAGGATCTGACATTGCCGAGAAGTTTTCCTGCATTTTTGAGAACTTCCCAGAAGCCCATGATCGCGCCTTCCTTATAATGCCTGACCAGTCCTGAATAATTCCCGCTTGTTTGGGAAGAGGTGTTCTGAAAATTTTTATGGACGGCCATCATCATATCCCCGCCCCAGAAACGTATTTCGGCTTCAGGGTCGCTTTCATATATTCCTTTCATCAGGTTTGAGCCGTGGAGGTCTCCTGATGCTTCACCTGCAATGATGTAATATTTCATATATTATGTCAAAACTCTTTTTCGAACCCCTTTTCCTTGAGACGTCCGATCTCTGCGTAGTCCGTGCTGTCGATATTGTGGGCTGTTATTGATATATAGCCCTGCTGCATAAGCTTGTGGTCTGCTTCAGCCGTGTTGCACGGGTCATCCACGAATTCTCCTGTCATCACGTACATCTCTTCTCCGTCTTCCGCTTCTGTCTGTGAACTTTGGCCGAGCATTTCCGGAGTTATTCCGTAATGTGCGAGCAGTCCCGGATCCCATGGTTTGAATTCCTTGATCCAGATGCCCTGTCCCTGGTATCCTGTTTTTATGCCTTTGATGTCTTCTGCAGGAATATCAGGGAAGTTGACGTTGTATATTATTCCTTTTTTCTCAGGAAGATTCTCCATTATCATACGGAAGATTTCCGGAAAATATTTCTTTACTGCAGAGAAGTCCGCGTCTGGATTGAGAGTGTCAAGAGATACTCCTATTGATGGAATACCGTTCAATGCTCCCTCAAAGGCTGCGCCGAGAGTACCTGAATAGCACGATGCCGATGCTGCATTGGACCCGTGATTGATTCCGGAGACTACCACATCGGGCTTCTTCTCCAGAAAGCAGGTGTTCAGCCCGAATTTCACACAACTTGCAGGAGTCGCGTCAAGATAGCTTTCCATATAGTTTTCCGTACGGACAAGTTCCTTGTATGCAATCTGTTTCAGTCCGAGGGAGACGGCCATCGACATTCCTGACTGGTGTTTTTTGGGGGCAATGACGGTCACACGTCCGAACGGGCGCATTATCTCTATCAGTGTCCGGATGCCTTTTGCCTGATATCCGTCATCGTTTGTAATCAGAATTTCCATTTGAATCGTTTTGAGAATTTTTTCTCCGCAAATTTAACCTCTGTTTTTGGAAAAATCTTATAATATGCTAAAAATAATTTCTGCACACTTTCATATATTGCATCAATGTGTGCCTCCTTGCCGGCTTGCTTACGTTCGTCAGAGTAATTCAACAGATTGGTTCTCAAAATCTGCCACTCCTTCTAAAAGCAAGTCCAATCCGCAAGGCGGATGAGCCACCGAAAAAAGAAAGGGGGATTTCATCTGTAATATACACGTTCGTTTTTCTAAAGGTATTTAGACAGCAATACCATAACTTAATAGGGCGTTTTCTTCACGCATTACTCCGTAACGCTAAAACACTCTATTGAGCCAAAGGGATTTCCCTTTGGAAACCCTCTGAAGCGATGCCACAAGCAGAGAGAAGAAACATAACGATAATCGCAAAAACAGCAATGATATGGGATGTTTTTCACTGGACATTAATAAGACAAAGGGTACATCGGACATCACGCAGTCCGACCATATAGAGAGAAAGATAATACCTAAAAACGCAAACCTGACAAGAACACATCTGAACAGAGGGCTTGTCGAATACCCTGATGGCGTTCACGGCATGGATGAAGCAGTTGCCCACAGGCTGAACACGGCAGGCATCCTTGAACTTGAAGACGAAGCCCGACAACGGGAACGGCAACAAGCCGAACAGATACAGGAAATAAGAAATACTTGCGAACAACAGCATCGCAAACTGTCGGAGTTTACAGATTTTGTCAGATGCTACTTTCCGTATGTGGAGAAGCTGATGCCCGTGATAAACTTTCTGCGTGAACGTTTGGGCTTCAATGACGGAATAATCAGAAGACTGTGCGAGTGCAAGGAGGTCGGGATAAAAGGTGAACTGGTTCATAAAGAAGATGAATGAGTTTAGAGAATCCATCGGAATGCCGAAGCCGAGACAGAATAGAAGTATTAAATTATAAATCAAAAAAAAATCCGTGATATGGCATCGACTATCACAGATTTTTGTACTTGGATTGAGGCAACTCTTTTCGAGACATATTGAAAATATCGAGGCGTTATGCCTTCTACTTGTGTGATAAAAGCGTAGGAAACTTAGATCCACAGGAAACA
>VSOK01000047.1 GCA_009774765.1 Bacteroidales bacterium | reverse complement strand
CGGCAACGAGATGACCGTGTTCCGTTCGGGGGATTCCAATACTTTGTCCAACAACGTCATACATTCCGTAAGCCAGGCGGATGACAACTGCCTCTGGCTGACCACATATCTCAATCTGGACAGATTCTCGATGGATACGTTCCGGACGGAAAAGGTATATGATTTTGTCGGTCCTTTCTCTGTACATTCCAACTCCCGTGGCGATACCTTCCTGGTCAACAGGGACAGTCTATATTACTACAACAGGTCCGCCGGGAAATTCTGCGGTCTGGGTGTAAAGTTCACAAACCCGAATTCTGATACAGGCAAAAGACTTTTCGTGGCGGAATCAGGTGAGCTGTGGTATTTTCCTGAGGACTCGCAGCGTGCAAGAATCTATTCTGTATCCTCATTTGACCAGGATTCATCTTCAGTCCGTCTTGGCGTTTCCCCATACGACTTCCATACTAAATATGTGGAGGAGATCTTTTACCAGAACGGCACTATGTGCTTTGTGGACAGGGACAAGGATCTTTATATGTACGATTTGGGGCAGCGTTCAAAAGTATATATAAGGAATATAGCGGACCTGAAGAAGGATTACGGGAAAATAGAGGGAATAGTATCTTTCTATAATGACATTTTTATCGGATTCATAGCCAACGGTCTTGTCAAGCTGTGTGCATCGGACAGATATGCTGTTGAGGATGTCGACAGGAACATCAGGGTATATTGCCTTTACAAGGACAACGAGCAGGGGATCCTGTGGGTTGGTACTGACGGCCGTGGGGCTGTCTCTTATGCTCATCAGACTTCTGTCGCCACCAGCCTGATGTTCAATCAGATTTCCAGCAATCTTTCACGTCAGGTGCGTTCGCTTATGACGGATGACAACGGTGACCTGTGGTTCGGGACAAAAGGTGACGGCATTGTCAGAGTCAAGTCATACGCTGATGCCGTTGAGGAGGGAGGACCGGTAAAGGCTGAAATCATTTTGCCGGACGCCCGTTTCAATGCTATGGAATATGTGAGAAAAAATCAGGAATTCCAGGTATTTTCACTTGTGGGTAGCAGATTCAGGGACGGTTTCTGGGCCGGTACGGGCGCGACTGGGCTTTTCTGGTATTCTTATTCCAAAGACAGCCTCTCCCGTGTCAAGGACGGGTCCGGTTCCGTGCCGTCGGAAATACATTCCATATTCGAGGAAAGCGACAGTGTCCTTTATGTGGCTACGGCGGACAACGGATTCCATAAGCTTCTGGTTTCGGAAGACAGTGCGGGGGACATTGTGATGGAAAGCAGGAAGACATATTCATTCTATAGCGGAGGCCGTGAGATAAATATGTTTTTCCCTCTGCTTGCCCAGGGAGATTCACTTCTGTGGCTCGGCAGCCGTGAAAGCGGTCTTGTCAGGTTTGACAGGAGGACAGAGGAATATCAGGTCATATCTTTGTCAGGAATGCTCCACCGTCCTGCGGATGACATACTCAGCATGTGCCTTTCAAAGGACGGAGGTCTGTATGTCGGGACGGCTTCCGGACTGGTTGATGTGGATTTCTCCGGAGGACAGATGAGCTTCAGCTATGTCGGCAGGGAACAGGGGCTGCCCAATGATATGATCCACGGTGTGATCGAGGACTCCAAAGGCTTCCTGTGGCTGAGCACGAATAAAGGACTTGTAAAATATAATCCGGTCAACGGCTCTCTGCATTCATTCTATTATACTGCAGGTGTATCTGTCGGGGAGTTCTGCGACGATGCATATTACAAGGCGCCTTCCGGGGAAATCTTTTTCGGAGGTGTCGGAGGTCTTCTGTGGCTCAACAATGACGCTGACTTTTCTCCGGCTATCAGCCGTGATGTCGTTTTGAGAGGGCTTGAGGTGGATGGCCGGCAGTTGAATCTTGCCGATTGCTCCAGACAGAGGAAAGGCCGCAGGGAAATTGTTCTGGGGGGGGTACGCCGTTATCGTTTTCCATAATGTATGGAGTGCCGGATTTTGTTGCCGGCAGGGATATAGAATATTCTTATCTGCTTGAAGGCTTCGACAAGGAATGGTCGCTTTTCAACGGAAATACCAGGGCATCTTTCACGTCTGTCCCTGCAGGTAAATATGTTTTCCGGCTCAAATACAAGAAGGATATTTTTGACGTTGACTACAGGACGTTTGAAATACCTGTACGCATAGTTCCGAAGTGGTATTGGTCGGTACCGGCAAAGATATTCTATCTTTCTGTACTTGCAGCTGTGCTGCTGCTCTTCCTTATGCTTCTGCGCAGGAAATCCTTTGCAAAGGACAGAGGCTGCCGGACGGAGCGTGGTGACAGCGGGCTTGTGGACCGTCTTGCCGTAATATATCAGTGCTGTGACCGTCTGCGGGTCGAGGATATGTCCTATGGTGAGAGACTGCATACCGTTGGGCTCATAAGGGATACGATGAGCGGCATATTGTATGGAAGTGATGGTTCCGTCGCGCAGAAAACTATGTTCCCGTCCGAATATTTCGTGACAGGGACGGAGAAGATTTCAGATGTAGTGCGTGAGGTTGTCGCCGCTATGGCTTCCGAAGGGGCGGATGTTTCATCTGTAACGGTTTCAGTGCCGGACAGGATATCGTTTCCTGTATATAGGAATGCATTCCGCAGGATTGTGCATCTTTGTCTCCGTGAGCTTGTCTCGGTGAATGGGGCGGAGATAGAGATAATTGCCGACAGGGAGTCCGGGAAGTATCTGCGTCTCCTGTTCCTGAGCTCGGATGCTGATATGGACAAGCTCAGGATGAAAGTTTCGGCTATGTTCGGCAGGATGATGAAAGATACCGGTATCGGGGTTTCGGGAATTGACGATGATGATGTGCATAGCCTTGAGTTTCTGTTCCCTCCGGTTGTGGAGAATGCGGACAAGCCTGATCCGTCAAAGGGCAGGATTGTGTTTCTCGGGACTTCCTCCGACCTTACCTGGCTGATCAGCGATATGCTTGCCCCTTCATATCATCTGCAGACTGTAGAAAGTGCCGAGGAGGCTTTCCGTGCTGTGAAACATACTTCAGCTGCACTTCTTATGGTAAATATGCAGTGGTTTGAAGGCCGTGAACGTGAATTCCTGAATGAACTGTACAAGCATAAATCACTTGTGGCGCATACTTCCTTCCTTCCGATGTTTACCGCAGATACCGACAGGAGCGTATGCCGTGAGCTCATACTTGTGTCAGACGCATATATGATGCTGCCATACGATATTATGATGTTGAAGAATGTCGTCCACAAGGCTATATACGGTAAGGGTGACATTTCTCACGTATCGGTCGAGGATCTTGGCGGACTTGGGGGCAAGATGTTCTGCGTCAATGACGAGGAGACGGAGTTTGCGCGTAAGCTCCTTTCTGTGATTGACGGCAATCTTGACCGCAATGACCTCGGCACCGTCCTTCTTGCAGACAGGATGGCTATGAGTTCCAGCCGTCTTTACAGGAAGACAAAGAAGATTTTCGGTGTCCCTCCTGAGGCTCTGATAAAGAATTACAGGATGGAAAAGGCTGCCCGTCTGCTCAGGGACGACAGGCTTTCGATTACGGATGTCATAGCTGATGTTGGCATACAGAGCCGTTCTTATTTCTATAAGGAGTTTGCAAACCGCTTCGGGATGACCCCTAAAGATTACAAGGACAAGTTTTGCTCCAATTCGTCACAGTAATATATAACATTCTGATTATATTGTATTTATAATGTGCTCTCATCGCGCATTCTGTGCTCTTATCTGATACGCGTGATTTTGATTGTTGGGAGGAAGTAAAAGGTTTTGGTTTTTGCGTCCTTTGTTATCGGACATAAGTCCATACCAAATGTTATTAACTAAAACTAACAATCAAAAGCCATGAAATTATTTTCATCTAAACTGACGGTCAGACCGCTGTGTTGGCTTGTTTGTCTGTTGCTGTCGGCATTTTCATTGTCGGCGCAGTCAAGATCCGTGAACGGTCGTGTTTCTGACGAGAAAGGCGAATTCCTCATCGGAGTGACTGTACAGGAAAAAGGTACTTCCAATGGTGTTATGACAGACCCCAACGGACAGTACGTCCTGAATTTGACAACAAGCAATCCTGTCCTTGTGTTTTCCTGCATAGGATTCAAGACCCAGGAAATCGCAGTAGGAAAAGCATCCGTCATTGACGTAAACCTTGCAGAGGATGTATCCGAACTCGATGAAATCGTTATTGTAGGATATGGTACACAAAGAAAGATTTCCGTTGTCGGCTCGCAGTCCTCAATGAAGGTGGACGAAATCAAGATGCCTACGGCAAGCCTTTCATCTGCAGTGCAGGGACGTCTTGCCGGTGTCGTTTCAGTGCAGCGCACCGGAGAGCCGGGACACGATGAGTCTGATATCTGGATCCGCGGTATCTCCACTCTTGCCGGACAGAATTCAAAACCTCTGGTGCTTGTTGACGGTATCGAGCGAAGCTTCAACAATATCGACCCTGAGGATATCGAGTCATTTACAGTCCTTAAGGATGCGTCGGCTACTGCAGTATACGGTGTACGCGGTGCAAACGGTGTCATCATCATCAAGACAAAGCCTGGTAAGGTAGGCAAGCCGCAGTTCAGCGTCGACTATTATGAAAGTCTTATCACCCTTACCAAGACTCCTAAGCTTGCTGATGCCTACCAGTATATGGAGGCTGCGAATGAGGCCCATCTCAATACGAACGGCACTCTCCTCTATACTCCTCAATATATAGAGGCTACCAAGAAGGCCAACGGTGTCATCGCAAACGACGATCCTATAGCCTACAACCCTTATCTCTATCCTGCAGTCAACTGGGCTGACGAGATTTTCAACAAGGTCGGCAACAGCCGCAGGGTTAACCTCAGCGTCAGGGGCGGTGTGCCTAACGCTACCTATTATGTGTCGTTGACCTACTATAATGAAAGAGGTCTTACACGTACTACCCAGATGGAGAACTATAATGCGAATATGCGTTATGACAGGTACAACTATACGGCCAACCTCAACCTCCGTCCTACCCCTACCACTACGATCGACCTCGGATTCAGCGGATACCTTGCTTCAGGTAACTATCCTCAGCAGTCTACTGCCGCTCTTTTCGGTTCATCTATGTCAATAAACCCGGTATATCTTCCATTGATGATGCCGGACGGATCCGTGCCGGGAATCTCATCCAACGGAGACCTGAGAAACCCGTATGCGGATCTTGCCCGCAGAGGTTATACCAATGAGATAAACAACCAGCTGAATTCAAATATACGTGTTTCCCAGGACCTCGGTTTCTGGAACTGGAGCAAAGGTCTTTCCGCAAACGCCCTCCTGGCATTTGACGTGACCAACAGCCGTAACCTGTATTACAGCAAACGTGAGAGCACATATTACTTCAACGGAACCAAAGACCCTGTCACAGGACTCTGGAATGCCGACGTGTTCAACAATGACGGAAGCTACAATATCATCCGTACATACACAGGAAGCAACGAGCTCGGATTCAGTAAAAACCAGGGCTCTGCAAGAAGCACATATTTCGAGGCTTCGCTCAACTATGACCGTACCTGGGGCAAACATAATGTGACAGGCCTCTTCCTTTACAACCAGAAAGTATGGACCGCAAGCGATCCGGGAAACCTGATCGATTCGCTTCCTTACAAGCAGCAGGGCATAGCCGGAAGGGCTACATATTCGTATGCGGACCGCTATCTTGCCGAGGTGAATATGGGATACAACGGTTCTGAGAACTTTGACCCTGAAAACAGGTTCGGATTCTTCCCTGCAGGAGGTCTCGGATGGGTTGTTTCCAACGAGCCGTTCTGGAAAGGCAAATTCTCTGACGTCTTCTCATTCTTCAAGGTGCGTTATACTGTCGGTCTTGTAGGAACGGACTCAGTGACAGGACGCCGCTTTATGTATCAGGACCAGATGGGTTCCGCAAACGGTACTTATTTCGGTGATTCTGTAACCGGTGTAGGCGGTTGGGGATTCAACAAATACGGTTCGAATGTCGGATGGTCCACTTCTTTGAAGCAGAACCTCGGATTTGACCTCAAATTCTTCAAGGACAACCTTTCAGTATCCGTAGAGCTTTTCAAGGAGCACCGTACAGGTATCTTCCTTTCACGTGCTACCGTGCCTGACTATTCCGGATTCGTGGAGATGCCATACGCCAACCTCGGTATCGTGGACAATAAAGGTATTGACATAAACCTTGAATATAATGCAAGGCTGGGCAGAAAATCATTTGTTACGGTGCGCGGTAACCTCACCTACAATGAAGACACAATCGTCGAGAACGACCAGCCTGTACAGCCTTATCCTTGGCTTGAAGGACGTGGAACCAATGTCAACGGACGCTGGGGATATGTCGCTGAAGGCCTCTTCACAAGCGAAGACGATATCATCAATCATGCAAGACAGTTCGGAGAGGAGTATCCGGGACAGACATCACAGGTCGGTGACATCAAGTACAAGGACCTCAACGGTGACGGTGTGGTCGACAGCTATGACCAGTGCCTTATCGGACAGGGAGACGTTCCTAAGATGTACTATGGTTTCGGTGCAGATTTCCAGTTCGGACAGGTATCATTCGGATTCCTGTTTGCAGGAAACGCCTTTGCTGACAGATGCCTTGGTGGAGATGCCATACATCCTTTCTCAGACCAGTCAGGTGTTTCAAACCTTTATGGAAACATAGGTGACAGATGGTCTGCGGATGATCCTGAAAATCAGAATGTGTTCTACCCTCGTCTGCATTACGGATCGACTGCCAACAAGAACAATACTGTAACAAGTACATGGTGGCAGAAGGATGTCAGCTTCCTCAGACTCAAACAGCTGTCGGTATCCTATAATTTCCCTGCCAGACTTCTTGAAAAGACTTTCCTCAAAGAGGCGAGCGTATATGTGATGGGAACAAACCTTTTCACATTCTCCAAGTTCAAGCTGTGGGATCCTGAGCTTAACACCAATAACGGTTCTTCATATCCAAATGCACGTACCGTGTCTGTTGGACTTAGCTTTAAATTCTAAATCTGAAATCAATAGGATAAAATTATGAAAAGAATATTAATTATATGGACTTCTGCCCTGCTGATGGTCTTTGGAGCGGCTTCCTGCGAAAAGTTCTTCGATCCGATTCCCGGCGAGCAGTATGATCTTGAAAATACATTTACCGACAGGCTGAAGACAGAGCAGTTTCTCAACAATGTCTACAGCTATGTCCCTGATGAGACTGACGAGCGCGACTCGAAGAGTATCTGGACAGCAGGTTCCATAGAAGGTGACATCACCTGGAGCGGAAACTTTGCCACTGACTGGGCCCTTGGTACGGTATATCCTTCCAACGGTACTGTAAACTGGTGGTATATCGAATATTACAAAGGTATTTCAAAGGCAAGTACATTCATCACCAATGTTGACAGGTGCCTTGAGGCCAGCGCAAGCGACAGAAAATACTGGAAGGCTCAGGCAAGGGCTTTGAGGGCTTTGTACTACTTTCTTATTTTCCGTTCGTATGGTCCGAGTCCGGTGCTTGGAGAAGAGGCCATTCCTTTGGACACACCTCTTTCCGACCTTCTGAAGGAGCGCAGCACCGTGGATGAGGTAATCAACTTCATTGCCGATGAATTCGACAAGGCTGCGGCTGATCTTCCTGCAAAATATTCCGGCTCGAACCTCGGACGTATCGACAGGGCTACCTGCAAGGCGTACAAGGCCAAAGCTCTTCTTTATGCTGCAAGTCCTCTTTTCAACTGCAACGAGATGTACGCTGATGTACGCAACCCTGAAAGCGGTATCCAGCTTTTCCCTCAGGACAAGTCACAGGAGTCCGCAAAATGGGAGAGGGCGAAAGAGGCATACGAGGACTTTTTCCGTGAGTTCGGCTCACAGTATTCTCTTCAGAAAGTCTATGTCAACGGAGGCTCACAGCTTGATTTCTATGAGTCATACCGTCAGGCTGCATCCATAACCAATTATGCTTCAAATACTGAGCAGATTTTTGTGAAGCTTGTAAATCACGACCTGTTCTCATACCAGGTGACTCCTTATCACAAGGACTGCCAGGACGGCAATATGCGTGGAGGTCTCGGTTTCGGTACTTCCCAGGAGATGGTCGACCTTTTCTTCACAGACAAAGGTCTCCGTATCGAGGATGATCCTGACTATGTAGAGTATGACGGAATACCTTCCGCAGCACATTACGGCTGGGATACTGACTACAACGACCCTGTAAATCCTTCAAGAAACTATTTCAAGAAGAACACTAACAAGACTCTGAAACAGTGGGCGCACAGGGAACCGCGTTTCTATGTATGCGTTACTTTCAACGGCTCTACCTGGCTAAAGACCGACACCAATGACGGAGAGGTTACTACGGAGCTTACTTTCAGCGGTAATTCAGGTTATTCTGCTGCAAGCTGGGACACGCCTTATACAGGCTACGGAGACCGCAAGATGGCCCCTATAACAGGACGTAACACATCACAGCACTGTGCCGTACTCCTTCGTCTTGCTGATATGTATCTCGGCTATGCGGAGTGTCTCTGCGAGTGCGGACTGTATGGCGATGCTATCAGATATGTCAATCTGATCCGTGAGCGTGCAGGTATTCCTGAATATGGTACAGGCACTGACAACAACGGTTTCACAAGAATCTCATATTCTGCGAACAGGACCGATGTCATGAACCGTATCCGCAGGGAGCGTCTGCTTGAGCTTGCATACGAGTGGAATCATTTCTTTGACGTGCGCAGATGGAAAGTGGCAGGCATGCCTCAGGGTGACGGCTGGATTTATCCGACCTACCATAGAGGCGGAGAAGGCGGTGACCTTCACGCTTTGAACTACAGGGCGAATGCTCCGGAGTTCTTCGAGAAGGTGGTTCTTGAGACACGTGCGTTTGATGACAGGCATTATCTGTTCCCTATACCTGAAGCTGATATAAGGAGAAATCCTAAGATGGTTCAGAATTACGGGTGGACAGTCGCTCAGGAATAATATTATAAACCGATAAAGAGATGAAACGTATATTTCTGTTGGCAATCGTTTCCGTGTGCTGTCTGATGGCATCTGCCCAGAAGACACCGGTGGATTATGTGAATCCGCTTATGGGAACCGATTCCAAGATTTCGCTCTCGAACGGAAACACTTATCCGGCGATAGCAATGCCGTGGGGTATGAATTTCTGGATGCCCCAGACGGGAAAGATCGGTGACGGATGGGCATATACATACGCTTCAGACAAGATCAGGGGATTCAAACAGACGCATCAGCCAAGCCCGTGGATAAATGACTACGGGCAGTTTTCCCTGATGCCTGTGACAGGAAGACTGAAAATCGACCAGGACAGCCGTGCAAGCTGGTTCTCGCATAAGGCCGAGACGGCAAAACCGTATTACTACAGCGTCTATCTGTCCGAGTATGATGTGACTACGGAGATCGCTCCTACGGAAAGGTGTGCATATTTCCGCTTTACCTTCCCTCAGACTGATGATGCCCATATAGTAGTCGATGCCTTTGACAGGGGGTCATATATAAAGGTGATTCCTGAAGAGAACAGGATTGTCGGGTACACGACACGCAACAGCGGGGGAGTTCCGAGGAATTTCCGCAATTGGTTCATCATAGAGTTCGACAAGCCGTTTGCTGCTTCCCAGGTGTGGGCTGGATACAAGAAGGTTGAAGACTATCTTGAACTCAAATCCGACCACGTTGGAGCTGTGGTGACTTTCTCTACTGAAAGGGGCGAGAAAGTGCAGGCCAAAGTCGCATCTTCGTTCATAAGCCTTGAGCAGGCAGAGCAGAATCTGCTTGAAATCGGAGACAGGACCTTTGAGCAGGTGAAGAACGAGGGAAGACAGGCCTGGAATGATGTCCTTGGAAGGATCAGAGTTGAAGACGAAGATCCGGACAGGCTCAAGACATTCTATTCCTGCTTCTACCGTTCGGTGCTTTTCCCGCGCAAATTCTATGAAGTGGACAAATCCGGTGAAATTGTGCACTACAGCCCGTACAACGGTGAAGTGCTTCCTGGATATATGTTTACCGATACCGGTTTCTGGGATACGTTCAGGTGTCTTTTCCCGTTCGTTAATCTTGTCTACCCTTCAATGGGAGAAAAGATGCAGGAGGGTCTGCTCAACACATATCTTGAAAGCGGATTCTTTCCCGAATGGGCAAGTCCTGGACACAGGGGCTGTATGGTGGGCAACAATTCCGCTTCCGTTGTGGCTGATGCCTTTATGAAAAATATAACCAGGGCCGATGCGGAGAAGATGTATGAGGGACTCCTCAAAGGAGCGAACTCGGTGCATCCTCGTATCGCTTCGACCGGACGTTACGGCTATCAGTACTACAACGAGCTGGGTTATGTCCCTTATGATGTGAAAATCAATGAGAATGCCGCACGTACCCTTGAATATGCATACGATGACTGGTGTATCTACAGGATGGGGCAGAAGCTCGGGCGTCCTCAGGAGGAGCTTGATCTATATGCCGGACGGAGTCAGAATTACCGCAACCTGTTTGATCCTGAGACAAAGCTTATGCGAGGAAAGAACCAGGACGGAACATTCCAGTCGCCGTTCAATCCTTTCAAATGGGGCGATGCCTTCACTGAAGGAAACAGCTGGCATTACACCTGGTCCGTGTTCCACGACGTACAGGGTCTGATCGATCTTATGGGAGGCAAGGATGAATTTGTCCGTCAGCTTGATACCGTATTCGCGCTCCCTCCGATTTTTGATGACAGCTATTATGGAGGTGTCATCCACGAAATCAGGGAGATGGAGATAATGAATATGGGCAACTACGCCCATGGCAACCAGCCTATCCAGCACATGATCTATCTGTACAATTATGCGGGACAGCCGTGGAAAGCCCAGTATTGGCTCCGTGAGGTGATGACAAGGCTTTACTGGCCTACTCCTGACGGATACTGCGGCGACGAGGACAACGGACAGACATCCGCATGGTATGTGTTCACTGCGCTCGGATTCTATCCTGTATGCCCGGGAAGCAATGAGTATGTCCTTGGCGCGCCATATTTCAAGAAGGCTGTGATAAGTCTGGAAAACGGCAGGACCATTGAAATTTCAGCTCCGAAAAACAGTGATGAAAACCGTTATATAAAGTCTCTTACCGTAAACGGGAAGAAATATACGAAAAACTATTTCAGCCACTTCGATCTGCTCAAAGGAGGAAAATATGTCTTTGACATGTCTTCTGCCCCTTGTAAGGAAAGAGGTGTCTCTGAATCGGATTTCCCTTATTCTTTCTCACGCGAGAAATAAGTTAGTTAGTGTCTATGAATATATTAAAACAGATATCAGCAGTTGCTGTCGCGGCTATGGCAAATATTATGGCTGTTGCGCAGCCGTCGTCATACGTCGATCCTATGATCGGTACGGACGGTATGGGTCATACGTTCCCGGGGGCGTGCGTGCCGTTCGGTCTGGTGCAGCTGAGTCCGGATACTGAGAATGTCCCTCACAATATAGACGGGAAATATCAGCCTGAGACGTATCAGTACTGCGCCGGATACCGCTGGTCGGACGAGACGATCCTCGGATTCAGCCATACCCATCTCAGCGGCACAGGCCATTCCGATCTCGGTGACATACTCATTATGCCGGGTACGGGTGAGGTCAGGCTTGAGCCGGGGACAGCTTCAGAGCCGGAATCCGGATACCGTTCGAGGTACAGCCACAGTACGGAAAAGGCGTTCCCTGGCTATTATGAGGTCACCCTTGAGGACAGCGGTGTACGTGCCCAGCTTACAGCGACGCAGAGGACAGGTGTCCACAAGTACACGTTCCCGAAAGGCGAGGACGGGCATATTGTGCTGGACCTGACCCATGGTATCTACAATTATGACGGTAAGGTGCTGTGGTCGGTGATGAGGGTCGAAAATGAGACCCTCGTCACAGGCTACCGTATTACAAACGGTTGGGCCCGTACCAATTATACTTACTTTGCCATATCTTTTTCCCAGCCTGTCAAGGACTACGGATACAAGGACCGGAAGGTGCTGTACAACGGGTTCTGGAGAAGGTTTGACCTGGAGCATAACTTCCCTGAGATTGCAGGAAGGGATGTCACTGCATATTTCAAGTTTGACACTGCCTCGGAGCAGGAGCTTGTGGTGAAAGTGGCCCTTTCGGCAGTGAGTACGGAAGGTGCTCTCAAAAACCTGAAGGCGGAAGCGGAGGGACGTTCTTTTGAAGAACTCGCCGATGCTGCACGCGGTCTTTGGGACAATGAACTTTCAATGTTCGAGATAGAAGGCACGGAAGACCAGAAGGCGATGTTCTATACATCCCTTTACCATACGATGATAAATCCTTCGGTATATATGGATGTGGACGGCAGCTATCGCGGTCTAGACCATAATATCCATAAGGCGGACGGGTTCACCAACTATACCGTGTTCTCGCTTTGGGATACATACCGCGCTGAGCATCCGTTCCTGAACCTTGTCAGTCCGCATCGCAGTGCGGATATGGTGCAGTCTATGGTCTGCCATCAGCAGCAGAGTGTCCACAAGATGCTCCCTGTGTGGAGTCACATGGGCAATGAGAACTGGTGTATGAGCGGCTATCACGGCGTCTCCGTGCTTTCCGATGCTATTGTCAAAGGAGTGTACACAGATACGGATTCTGCTCTCAAGGCTATGGTCGAGACTTCCACCGTCCCTTATTATTCAGGTCTCGGTGATTATATGAAGCTTGGCTATGTGCCTCTTGACAAGGACGGTACTGCCGCTTCCACGACTCTGGAATATGCTTATGACGACTGGACCATCTATAATGCCGCCCTTAAGGCTGGACGTGAGGATATCGCAGCTGTCTACCGTAAACGTGCCCTGAACTACAGGAACATCTATGACCGCGACTTGGGATTTGCCCGTCCGCGTTACAGCGACGGCTCCTTCAAGAAGGAATTTGATGTTCTCCAGACTTCGGGCGAAGGCTTCATCGAGGGCAATTCCTGGAACTTCTCGTTTCACGTGCCTTTTGATGTGAACGGTATAATGACTCTTATGGGAGGAGACGAAGCTTTTGTCGGAAAGCTTGACCAGCTTTTCACGATGCACCTTCCTGAGAAATATTATGAGCACAATGAGGATATAACCGAAGACTGCCTTGTGGGAGGATATGTACACGGCAACGAGCCGAGCCATCATATCCCGTATCTGTACGCCTGGACTTCCCAGCCGTGGAAGACACAATACTGGCTTCGTGACATCATGAACAGGATGTACCGTAATGATATCCACGGTCTCGGAGGCAATGACGACTGCGGCCAGATGTCCGCTTGGTATCTGTTCTCCGTGATGGGCTTCTATCCGGTATGCCCCGGTTCCGACCAGTATGTGCTCGGTGCTCCTTACCTGCCTTATCTCAAGCTGACTCTTCCCAACGGGAATGTACTTGAAATAAAGGCTCCTGGAGTAAGCGACCGTAACAGGTATGTCCGTTCTTTCACCATTGACGGCAGAAAGTACGACAAGCTTTA
This sequence comes from Bacteroidales bacterium, assembly GCA_009774765.1. Classification (GTDB taxonomy): domain Bacteria; phylum Bacteroidota; class Bacteroidia; order Bacteroidales; family UBA932; genus Cryptobacteroides. The sequence continues at coordinate 3,773 of VSOK01000047.1, read as the reverse complement.
TGTCACCCACGAGGATATTCTCAAAGGCGGTGTCTGGGAGTTCAGGATGGGTTCATCACCTGACCGCAGACGCGGACAGTCGGCGGATGCCAGACCGTATTCGCTTACTGACGGCAGAATTGACTGACACAAGTGATTGTAAATCTAAAATAAAACAACATCAAGAAATGAAGAAAACATCAATAATATTGTCTGTACTGATAATCGCCGGCTGCTCCTGCCCGAAGGCTGACAAGGCGGAGGCGTGGAAAGGCTATGATGCCGGTACAGTATATTTTGAGGACAAGGCGGAAGGAACAGCCGGTTCCTCAATCTATCACAGCATAATCGCCGATCCTGAATCCTATATCCAGGAACAGGCCCGTGAGGTGCTTTCCATCCTTTATGACTCTCCCAAGGACAGCATTACCAGGGTGGACAAGATATATTATACTCTTGAGGATACTGACGGAATCTCTGCCAAAGGCGGCGGAGACGGCTATGTCAGCATATTCTACAGCACACGCCATATCGAGAAGTCGTTTGCTGACTGCGATACGGCCAAAGTGCTTTTCGAGACGAGAGGCGTGCTTCTGCACGAGCTTACACACGCGTACCAGCTTGAGCCTCAGGGAGTGGGGACCTATGGCACCAACAGGGTGTTCTGGGCTTTCATAGAGGGTATGGCTGACGCCGTGCGTGTGGCAGGCGGCGGATTCGGTCCTGATGCGCGTCCAAAAGGAGGCAACTATATGGACGGATACCGCACTACAGGCTATTTCCTTGTGTGGCTGAGGGACAACAAGGACCCTGAGTTCCTTGTTAAGTTCAACCGCAGTGCGCTTGAGGTCGTTCCGTGGTCTTTTGACGGGGCTGTCAAGCATATACTCGGTCCGGAGTACAGCATAGATGAGCTTTGGAACGAGTATCAGATTGCAACAGGTGACATCAAACTGTAAGTCGTATCCGGGTATGTACATCAACAAGAAACTGATATTTTTCCTGTCCTGCTTCATAGCCCTGCCTTCTTTCGGGCAGTCCGGGAAGCTGACTGATTATGTCAATCCTTTTGTCGGGACCGACGGTTACGGGAATGTCTATCCCGGCTCGCAGATTCCGTTCGGAGGAATTCAGATCAGTCCGGATACGGATGCTGATTTCTATGATGCGGCTTCCGGCTACAAATATTCCCACCCTACGATTATGGGATTCAGCCTTACTCATCTGAGCGGCACGGGAATCCCGGATCTCGGAGATTTCCTTTTCATTCCTGGAACCGGCAATAAATATTATGTTCCGGGAACACACGAGGACCATTCTGAAGGGTATCGCTCGGCTTATTCGCACGATGAGGAATGGGCTTCCCCAAACTATTACGGAGTAGTTCTTTCCGATTATGGAGTGAAGGCCGAGATGACGTCAGGTGAGCGCAGCGGAATATTCAGGTTTACCTATCCTGCTTCCGGGGAGTCGTTCATCATGATAGATATGAACCATACCTTGTGGTTCTCATGCGAATGGTCCAATCTCAGGATGCTGAATGATTCGACCGTCACCGGATACAAGCTCGTGAAGGGATGGGGACCGGAGAGGCACGTATATTTCGCGGCGGAGTTCTCCAGGAAGCTGGATTCGTTCCAGATAATGCAGGACGGCAAGCCGGTGGTATACAACACTTCACGTTTCCGCAGCAGCCTTGAGGCGTGGGGAAAGAACCTTATGGCGTGCATCTCGTTCGCTACGGAGGAGAATGAAGAGGTGACTGTAAAGGTAGCGGTGTCGTCGGTAAGCACTGAAGGCGCGCTCCTTAACCTGAAGGAACTGGACGGGATGACGTTCGACAGCCTTCATCAGAAAGGAGTCGACCTTTGGGAGGAGGAACTCTCAAAATATTCCGTCACTGCAGACAGGAAGACTATGGAGACTTTCTATACATCCGCATATCACGCTGCGCTTCATCCGTTCCTGTTTGAAGATGCGGACGGCAGGTACCGGGCGTATGACAAGAATATCGGGACATCGGAAGGATATACCAATCTTACGGTATTTTCACTGTGGGATACCTACAGGGCATTCCACCCGTGGCTCAACCTTGTCAATCAGCAGGTCAACGCCGATGTAGTCAACTCTATGCTTGACCATTATGACAGAAGCGTGGAGAAGATGCTTCCGATATGGTCTTTCTATGGCAACGAGACCTGGTGTATGATAGGCTATCACGCCGTATCCGTACTTGCGGACATGATTGTCAAGGGAGTGCCGGGGTTCGACTATGAGAGGGCCTTTGAGGCAATGAAGACAACTGCTATGAACAGCCACTATGACTGCCTTCCGGAATACAGGGCCAACGGTTATGTGCCTTTCGACAAAGAGGCCGAATCAGTGTCCAAGACTCTTGAATATGCCTACGACGACTATTGTATAGCGCAGGCGGCCAAGGCCTTGGGCAAGGATGACGATTACAGGTATTTCCTCAACCGTTCTCTTTCATATCAGACTCTGATCGATCCTGAGACGAAATTCATGCGCGGACGCGACAGCGGAGGCAACTGGAGGACTCCTTTTACTCCGGTGGCGTATCAGGGGCCCGGTTCGGTTCACGGATGGGGAGATATCACGGAGGGATTCACTCTACAGTACACCTGGTATGTGCCCCACGATGTGCAGGGATATATCAATGAAGGCGGAAAGGACCTGATGCTCAAGAGGCTTGACGACCTTTTCACCCAGGAGCTTCCTGAGGATATTCCGGGGGCACACGATATCTGGGGAAGAATCGGGGCGTACTGGCACGGCAACGAGCCTTGTCATCACGTTCCTTATCTCTACAACTGGTTCAAGCAGCCGTGGAAATGCCAGAAATGGGTCCGTGAAGTCGCATCCCGTTTCTATGGCAATACTCCTGACGCCCTGAGCGGAAATGACGACTGCGGCCAGATGTCCGCCTGGTATCTTTTCAACTGTATGGGATTCTATCCGGTGGCTCCTTCAAGCAATGTCTACAGCATAGGTTCTCCTTGTGTGGAGGCTATGACCGTGAGGATGTCCAACGGAAAGACGATAGAGATGACGGCCGACAACTGGTCCGAAGAGAACGTCTATGTGAAAGCCCTTTATGTCAACGGTAAGAAATATGACAAGTCATATCTTACATACGATGACATCAGGGACGGCGTGGAGCTCAGGTTCGTCATGAGTGACAGGCCCAACCGCAGGAGAGCGGTTTCCGATGATGCCGTGGCACCTTCAATCTCGTCACCTGGCATGACTGTCAGATATGTACAACCCGACAACGACTAATTGATATATAAAATTATGAAACAGATGAAACTATATGCTTTCGGAAAATTTCTTGCAATGGCTGCCATTGCGGGGGCGATTGTAGCAGGATGTGAGGAAAAAGGCTCTGATGTCCCTTACAAGTCCACTCCATACGCCTATATCGGAAGCGACAATGAATGTATGCCTACAGGCGGTACGATATCGGTGGAATTCTCCGATGCGCCGCGAGGCTGCGAAATCGGAATGCTTGTGGACAACGACTACAATACCAAGTTTGTCACTTCCCACAAGTCTTTCAATCTGATATGGAACGGGGACGGTTCTGTGGCCGTGCTGTCATATTCGCTCGTGTCGGCGAATGACTGCCCTGAATGTGACCCGGTGTCCTGGACCCTTTCCGGTTCTCCGGACAACAAATCGTGGAAAACACTTGATACACAGTCTGGGGTCGTCTTCTCGGAGAGGGGAGAGCTCAAGAAGTTTGAAATATCAAACACTACAGCCTATAAATA
>VSOK01000046.1 GCA_009774765.1 Bacteroidales bacterium | reverse complement strand
AACCACACCCCCCGGGCCGCGGGCTTGCCCAACCTATTTTGTCAAACCCTTTTTTTTTTGGGGGGGGGGGGGGGGGGGGGTGGAGACGTCAGCCTTGAACCTAAAATCAGACATATTTCGTCCGATACACCCTCCATCTGTAAACCAGTGGAAATCAAAACGTTGTAAAACAGTATGCCATTTAAAAGCTATACTGTTTTACAAATAACTGGTATTTAATGCATTACAAGGCAAGGGTCGCGACTGGTGTATTCTCCGATATGCTCCAGTGTTCCGGTAACTCTATTTCCGAATACCGGAACGATTTTGTTCATCTGACATATTCCTTTAGCTTAACTGCACAGATGGCTTTAATCTGATTATCTCACCGCTTGGCTGTATGGTTATCTCATCTCGCCGCTTGGCTGTATTGCGTGCGTGGTATGCTCTATTCTCAGCAAACCGTACACAAACCTATTGTCACAGAGTCGCCCCTCGTGGACATCGGACGGGAAATGGGCTGATGGACACGCCGGACAAAAGGCAACAAACTGATAACCACAGACATAACAAACAGCACCGTGGACATCGGACAGGAAATGGGCTTATGGACACGCCGGACAAAAGGCAACGTATAAAAACCGACCGGAAAACCCAATAAGGCAGTGGTCATCAGTTTGCATCTGACCTTGTGTTTTCAGAGAATATGATATTATGCCCCACAGCACCATACCAAAGGATGAATATGAATTGTTTTACCGTAGACACCAGAGATTTCAGGAATATGACATATAAATGCGAGCTTATAGAGAAAGACTGAGACATAATCCCATCAGCTGAACGGGGAACAGCATTTCCTCCATTTCCGGCATTTAATGAAGAGCCGTCTTCCGACTGTCTTTGACCGACAATCATTGGCAAAGTCCGAGGACGGCTCTTCGTATTTTTACCCCGCCGCAATTACAGAACAGCACCGCAGAACGGCACCGCAGAACACTGCGGAACATTTCGAAAATATTGTCCTCCCATTGAAAGCCAGAATGTTCATAATACATTTTATTTTCTTATTTTCGGGGTCTGATTTATACGATATGAAAGATTCTTACAAATTGATTGAGATATTGCTGTCCCTGACCGTATTTTTATGCCTGTCATTGTCCGCATACGCGGCAGGAGGAGGGAAAATAACATTTTCACACCTTTCAACAAATGAGGGGCTGTCGCAAAGTACGGTATTGTCCATCGCCCAGGACAAAAAGGGTTTTATGTGGTTTGCCACCCTTGACGGACTCAACCGTTATGACGGGTACGAGTTCACTTCATACAAGAACAATCCTGACGACACTACCACAATTGCCGACAATATGATACGCGACGTCTTCATAGACAGCGGCAACAATCTGTGGGCGGGCACAGGCAAGGGACTCAGCCTATGGAACCGGGAAAAAGAAATCTTCAGGAACTACCAGACCCCAGACCGCGCCCAGGTAAAGGCCATAGAAGAAATATCCGATTCATTGCTTATTGTAGGTGCAGGAGACAGGCTCTGCTCGTTTGACATCCCGTCCGGGAAATTCATATACGATTTCCCCGAAAGAATATCCAGGCTTGACGTCAACTCGATGCACAGATCCGGAGGCACAATCTATATCGGATGCAACAGCGAAGGACTGTTTGAATATTCCATAAAAGGCAATGAATTCAGAAGAATATCCCTGATGCCGGGAAGCAGACAGATAAACTGCATACTTCCGCAGGGGCCGGACACCTTATGGGTAGGAACGGAAGGAGACGGCCTGTTCCTGCTTGACCTCAAAAATTCGGCACGCAAGAACTACAGGCACGGTACAGGAACCGTAAAATCCAATTATATACGCTCCCTTTCATTTGATACGGAAGGCAGGCTGTGGATAGGCACTTTCAACAACCTGACAGTTTACGACACCGGAAACGACAGCTTCACGCACTTCTCAAGCGACCCGTTCATACCGGAGAGCCTTTCCCAGAATTCAATCAGAAGCATATACAGGGATGACCAGGGAGGGATATGGCTCGGTACATATTTCGGAGGCGTCAACTACTGGCATCCTTTACGGGAACGCTTCACAAAGATACAGCAGAGACCCGACGGCAATTCCCTGAACGACAACATAATCAGCTGTATAATCGAAGACGGCGAAGGCATAATGTGGATAGGCACCAACAAGGGAGGAGTCAACAGATACGACCCGGCATCAAATACATTTTCACATTATGACCTCCACAACAGAAGCGTGGAAGAAATCGAATCTAACGACATAAAAGCGATCTATGCCGACCCGGCAAACGGGATGGTGTACATCGGAGCGCACGCTGGAGGCCTCAACATCCTTGACAGAAAGAGCGGCAGGATAGAACATTACAGAAGCACGGAAGAACAGCTTCCACAGGACATATACTCAATTATCCCGGCTGACGACGGAAGGCTGTGGATAGGCTCACTCCAGGGATTGTATGTTTTCAGCAAGAACACCGGACTCATATCGCCTGTCGAGACGGACCTCAACGGCGACCGGATACCGAAGATCCAGATCAGGGCACTGTTCAGAGATTCAAAGCACAGACTGTGGATAGGAGGAGAAAACGGTATGTCGGTATACGGTACTTCAGGCACAGGGCTGATACCGGAAGACGGATACCGCAGCACCCTTGACACCCTGTCATTCGTGCTTGGATTCATAGAAAGCTCCAGCGGACAGATCTGGATAAACTCACGGAAAGGACTTTACTGCTTCAATCCGGGCAACGGAGAACTTCACCACTACACTGCCGCAGACGGACTTCCAAACAACATTGTCCACGGCATCGAAGAGGATTCATCCGGACGCCTGTGGCTAAGTACCGACAACGGTCTCAGCTGCTTCAATCCGTATTCCGGAACATTCAGAAACTTCACGGCCGCAGACGGGCTTCAAGGCAACCAGTTCAGCACATATTCACACTGCAGAAGACAGAACGGAGAAATGTATTTCGGAGGGCTCAACGGAATCACTGTATTCACACCAGAACTGATGGAGGACAATCCTTATGCTCCCCAGCCGGTCATTTCCGAGCTCCAGCTTTTCAACAGTACCGTACTTCCTGACGACAACACCGGAATACTGTCCGAAAGCATATCGGAAACAGACAAGATCACTCTCAGGCATAACCAGAATTCAATCACGGTAAAATTCACAGTGATAGACCACATTGCCGGAGGACACAATACCTTTGCCTATATGCTTGACGGGATGGACAAGGACTGGAATATAACAAACACGGTCAGAAGCGTATCCTATTCAAACCTTCCCCACGGGAAATACCAGTTTCTCGTAAAGGCGGCGAACAATGACGGGAAATGGTGCGAGACACCGGCATCACTGACAATCCACATCCTGCCGGTATGGTACAGGACAATCTGGGCGAAACTGCTTTTCTTCCTGATTGCCGCGATATTGGCCACGGGCATAATCAAGTTCCTGATATACCGCAAGACATTGGAATCACGACTGGAACTCGAAAAAAAGGACAAGGAGCATCAGGAGGAAATCAACCAGATGAAAATGAGGTTCTTCATCAATATATCACACGAGTTGAGGACTCCTTTGACATTGATAATAACACCTCTGCAGGAAATCATAGACAGGGCGTCAGATGTATGGATCAGAAAGCAGCTGAAATATGTCTACAGGAATGCGCAGAGAATGCTGCATCTCGTCAACCAGCTGATGGACTACAGGAGAGCGGAACTCGGGGTATTCAAACTCAGGGTGAAACACGAAAATGTCCACAGAATCGTAAAGGAAAACTTCTCCTATTATGAAAAGCTCGCACAAAGCAAAAAACTTAAATACACCCTTATTTCAGAGATAGAGGACAAGCTGCTGTATGTGGACGAGCAATATATAGAGCTGATACTGAACAACCTTCTTTCAAATGCCTTCAAATACACCGACCACGGCAGCATAACCGTAAAGGCCGCATGCACAGGCAACGACTTTGTGCTGGAGGTCAGCGACACCGGAGCAGGCATTCCGGATGACCAGCAGGGACATATATTCGAAAGATTCTACCAGCTTGAAAGCCAGCATATCGGAAGCGGCATCGGATTATCCCTGGTACAGAGGCTTGTGGAGCTTCACCACGCCACGCTTGAGCTTGAAAGCCAGGAAAACAAAGGCTCGACCTTCAGAGTACGCTTCCCTCAGGACCTAAGCGCATATTCCGCTGAGGAGCTCGGAACGGATGAAGGCAAGGAGCCGCATCACACCACGAATGCCAGGGAAATGTATGTCATCGATACCGAAAAGCAGCAGGATGAAATCCTTGTGGACGACAAGGCAAAAAAAGGCAGAATCCTTATAGTGGAAGACAATGAGGAAATCCGGACCTATATGAACAACGGTCTGTCATCAGTCTTCAGCACATTGCTGGCATCAAACGGGGAAGAAGCCGTCAAACTTGTCAAGAGCAATGAGATAGACCTTATAGTCACAGACGTGATGATGCCTGTTATGGACGGGATAAAACTGTGTTCGGTTCTGAAACACGACATCAACACAAGCCATATACCGGTAATAATGCTTTCTGCAAAGGCAGACAGCAGAAATGAACTCGAGGCACTGCAGACCGGAGCGGACGACTATATACCGAAGCCGTTTTCTATGGCGGTACTGACAGCCAAGATACAGAATATGCTGCGGGCACGCTCGCGTATGCTTGAAAAATATTCCAAATCGATGGATATCGAGCCGGAAAAAATAACGTTCAACGTAATGGATGAGGATCTGATAAGGAAAGCCATAGAAATCGTGGAGCAGAATATGGACAATGCGGCTTTCACAACAGACGACTTTGCAAAGGCTATGAATATGAGCCGGAGCAATCTCCATCTTAAGCTGAAGGCGATAACCGGCGAATCCGCACTGGACTTCATACACAAGATACGTTTCAAAAAAGCCTGCGAACTGCTTAAGGAGGGAAGATATACCATTTCAGAAATCAGCGACAAGGTAGGATTCAACACCCCTTCATATTTCACGACCTGCTTCAAGAAATACTTGGGCTGCCTGCCGACCGAATATGTAAACAGGACATAAAAAACGGTGGTCGAAACAATACGGCCACCGTTCAAACCATTGTTTAAGGACTTTTCTACAGGTCGTATCCGAGATCGTATGAAGTCCCGTTCACTGAAACCGACAACGAACATGACTTGTCCGACCAGTCAGACTTGAATGAAGCATCTACCGAAGCATCAGCTGAAGGGTATATGACCGTGATGAAACGGACTACATCTTCAGCCGTCGGCTTGGATACGGTCACACGGTAGAACTTGCGGTCTATTGCCGTATTCAGTTTCGGAGAATATTTGCTTATACCGTTTTCAGCCTTATATCCTGTCATAGTCTCCGCGAATGTACGGAGAAGCATATTGTTGCCGTCAGAGAAAGTCGTATGGGCACCGTAATACTCCTGTCCACCATCATCAACAGACACTATATCCGCACCTTTTCCCCCTTTGACATCCGCACACAGATGGAAGCTGAGATTCACAGGAGTTCCGGCAGCCGTTCCGTATGCTTCGTCAACCACGACATAAAAACTCTTGTTTACCATAAAGACAGCCCTTCTGTGGGTCAGATCATTATATGAACGGTTTTCCGCCACCGCAACGTCATAGTCTTCTCCGCTCTTTGTCAGCAGACATCTGCCCTTGATCGACGACTGGCTTATGGTCTCCAGATTTTTTGTCAGGGTGTTATGGCTGCAGGTCTTGCGCAGCTCATTCTTCATCGCGTTGGTCTCTGCAGTTCCGCCATAGCTGTACACTCCAGGATCAGGCAGGAAGTTCCTTCCTTTGCTCCACAGGGAGATCGTACCGTTGTCCTGATGACAGTGGGTGGACTCGGATTCGCAGTAGTTGTTGCTGTAGATAAGCATAGTCGAATTGACATCCCATCCGTTCCTCAGGAAATAATAGCCTCCGTCAGGATACGAGCGCAAAGTAGCCGAAGGCTTCGTCCCTTTGGCACCTTCCGTACCCATATACAGCAGATCCTCATCATCCGGGAACAGCTCCGAATATCCGAGTATATTCCTGAGGAGGACATTCTTGGTCTGCTCAAACGTATCATTCATCCACTCCCAGGTATAGTCCGGCCACACATAATCCATCACAAGACGGCAGGCATTGTGGAGACGCTCAAGAAATTCAGAAGAAAATGCTCCGAGCTGATTGTTTACCGATGCGTTCTGATATATATTCCTGAAGTTGTCTATCACTCCGAGCTGGTAATTAAGGGCAAGCTCATTATGTGTCCCGTCCGCATTGAACTGCATGGTAAGCTGGTTGGAAACAGCGGAAGCTCCTTCAGAAAGCCACTCTGAAGCCACCTTGAACTCAGGCATAAGGATACCCGCTTTCGCCTCGGCAACTTCCTGGGCAAAGCGTATATTGCTTGTGGAGACCTTATAAGGATTTTTCCTGCTGAACTCCACGCTCTTGTAGAATTCCACAAGCACGGTTGAAAGCCAGTCACCGGTAAATTCATCCGATTTGAGGAAATACGGAAGGATATTCAGCTGGTTGGTAATCCTTGTAGCCACGGAAAGCTGATGCCATGATCTGTTGCCGTAGGCATTGGCTGATTCCGGACAAGGGAAATTTTCAAGCCAGTCAGAGTAAACTTCCTTCCAGGCGTTGAAGTATTTGCTGTCCCCGGTATTGTTGAGGGCATACCCGAGAAAACGGAACCACTGGTGCCAGTGTTTCTGATAAAATTCAGTACCCGCGCCCGGAGCCTCGAAATTCCAGTTTATCTTGCCTGTCCCGTCATCGAAGCTATAGTATGTATATTGGGAACCGTTCACGCTTTCATACCAAGTGGCTTCCTTTACGCAGAAACGGTACTCAAGAGCCTGGTCCGCAATCCTTTGCTGCTCCGGTGAAATCCAGGTATCGTCCACGTCAATTTCGGCATTGACAACCTGACGGTTCCTGTAGTATTCCACAAGAGCCTGAGCGGCAAGGGCATAATGCTTCTGCTCATATTCGCTTTTGACTGTCTCAAGTCCCGGATAATCAAGATTGACAATCTCAAACAGCTGAAGATTGACTTTCTTGTCCTCTTCAGTAAGGGTATAATCAGGATCCGGGTCCACGACAGGAGGTGTCGGTTCGTCCGGCTTGTCCACTTTTTCACTGTTGGCATCACGGCTGAACTCCGTTTCCGCCCTTGTGCAGGAACAGAAAGGGAGCACAGCCGCCAAAGCGAAAGATATAAATAATCTCAGATTCATAATCGTTTCACTGAAAAGTCAATTGGCACTATTCTGTATAGGAAGGATCAAGCCAGACAAGGAAAGGCCTGTGCTCCTTGTTCGCCGCAACAGGGCTTGCATTGCCTTCGTTGCATACGAGAGTTCCGCTGAAAATTCCTTCACCATATTCTCCTTCATACGCGAAAGCACCCGGCTTTACTGTAACCTCATAAGTTGAAGGATTGATGGAAACAGGCATAAACCCGTATGTGTCAGCTTTGTTGTTGGAATAAGATACCGGAAGATATGCACCGTTGCCTCCGTATGCAAGTCCGGCATCAGAATAATAGCTTCTCCAGGCTCCTTCCAAAGGATTTCCGACAGCCTCACTGTTGTCAAAACGTCCTGAAGGGAATGAACTGTTAATGCTGTACCAATGGAAAACCCTCCTGTAGTCTATTGTAAATCCTTCTACCATTGTCTCCGTACCTGCCATCCTCGCTTCAACCCGAGGTGTTGCAGAACCTCCCCTTTCAGGATTGAATCTCAGCACGAACGGAGTGAATCTTACATCATACGTCCTTTTGGTGTTTGTCACATGGTCCACGAACACCGGTATTTCCCGGGTAACGGCAGACTCGCCTTCACCGACAGTGACTGTCACGATCGCACACTGCACTGCGGCTGACTGTGCATCAACGTCACCTTTTGCCGCTATCTTCAGCTTTCCTGTCTGCGCATCGATTTCAACACCTGTCCTGTTCTTGTTGGTCAAAGTATATGAGCTGACCGCATAAGATACCGGACGTCCCTCAGGAATATCAGTCTCCTTGACCTCTATTTCCAGATCAGCTTCTCCGACAAATGTCCTGAACTGGTTGCCGTACTTCGCGGCAGGCTCAAGCCCGAGATTGTTGCCCCAGATGACATACGTAAATTCGTTCGGATTCGGAGCCGCAGCCTTGATTACCTTGACAGTATAGGAAGAAGTCTCTACAAACGCATTCTCCACCGAGATTGTAACTTCAAATTCTGTCGGAGTATAGACACCTTCATTGGAGGCGAAGGAAAGAGTGATTTCAGCATCTCCGGAACCCACAGGCTGGTCCGCGGTCACACCTTCCGGCACGGATACGCTCCACGGAAGATTGGAAACCACGGAAATCTTGGCCTCCGTAGCATTATATTCCACGTTGATATCCTCTGTATCTACGACAAACAGAGGTTTCTCATCAGACACACCTGCCTGTACAACAGTCACGGTCTGTACGATCTCGCCTGCCGAAACAGTCACTGAAGCCGTACGCTGGCGTCCTTCATTTGCCGCAACAGAAAGGCGGACGATATCTTTCCTGAGCGATTTCGTCTCAGGGACAACAGATATCCAGTCCTCTGTGAAGTCTACGGAATAATTGTCCTTGTCTATATTGGTGGAAATCTCAATACTTATGATCTCACCGAATTCTGATACGTTATAAGCATCCGACGACACGGAAAGAGTACCTTCCTCGAAGGATATATACTGGGCCTTATATTCGCTTGTAGAATTTTTTACGGCAGTGATAAGAACATATCCGTCCTCTATAGGATCAGGCACATTGACTTTTATCGTTCCCGACACGGAATCCGCAGGGGTCACGACAGCTGAATATTTGTCTCCCCTTACTTCAAAGCGTACAGTCTCGTCAGCATCCGTAAGCTTGTATGCAAGCTCTACAGGCTTTCCTGCAACCACAGCGACATCGGTGTTTTCCACCTTGAATGAAAATCCCGGAACCTTCGGTATGACAAATTGAGTTCCGTCATAAAGAGTGAAATATACTGCATCGGCATCTTCAGTAATTTCTATGGAAGAGGACTGGTCATACGCAGGAGCTACCTCCTCCCAGGTCTTGCCTCCGTCATAGGAAATAAGCCATTTGCCGTCTTCTATCTTAAGCTGCGGAGTTATTCCGAGGGCGCTTATCTTTTTACCGTCATTGAGGATATACTCTCCATTGAGAGTCCAGTAATAACCGCCGTCGGTCTCATCGTAGGCGATGCTCACGACAGGGACCGCTCCCGTTGCACCAGTCTCGCCCTGATCTCCTTTGTCACCCTTGTCTCCCTTCGATCCTCTCTCTCCGTTTTTGAGGGTATATGTCTTACCGTCGGAAAACGTAATCGTAAATCCGTCTGCGACCTCTGTTACCGACCTGATGTACAGGTCATCCTGATGCGCAGCGACAAAAGCCTGGATTACAGTGATATTGCCGTTCATATCCTTACAGAGCTCTTCAAGATATTTCACTCTGCTTTCCAGATCATCGACCCTGCTTGAAAGGCTGTCGAAATCCTGGCATCCGCAAAAAGCGAGAAGCGCGGCGCAAATTGATAATAAAATCTTTTTCATTGTTTTATCGTGTTTATTAATTATTTCCAACCCTGGTTCTGTACGAATCTACTGCAGAGGTCCATCTCCCTCTGAGGTATCGGAAGAAGTTCATTCTTGTTCTTATAGGTGTATTGCGCGCCTATATAATATTCCGCTCCGAGTTCGTGCCAGTCTACCTGTTTGTAATATGTCTCCTGTACTCTTTCATAGTAGATTCCCCACCTTGTCAGGTCCTGACGGCGGTGTCCTTCGAAAGCAAGTTCGTATGACCTTTCATCCCTTATCGCATCACGGAATTCCGTATATGAAAGTCCGGCAGGAAGGTCGGCCTTTGAGGACACTTTGTTGACATCCAGACCGAAAGCCCTTCTTCTCACCATATTGACAGCATTGTATGCTTCACTTACAGGTCCCTGATTGACCTCGTTAAGAGCTTCGGCATAGAGAAGAAGCACATCTGAATAACGGAGAAGATACCAGTTGACATTCGAATAGTTGTTGTCAGCGAGCTGGTTGGCATCCTCGACATACAGCTCCGTATCCCATTTTTTCGGAGAAATCTGGAAGCTCATCTGCTTCCTCCAGTCCATCTTCCAGTTCTCAAGAGTCTCGTCCATCGCCATCTCGAACGTGACATCGACAGTCTCGTCGTTGATTTTTGCAGTAGTCAGGGCTGTCCTGTAATCCTTTACGGTATATTTATAATCCGCAAAGGACATTCCCCATCTCAAATCCCCGTCATTTTCTTCCTTCCACTCCTTGAGGAATGTAGGTACGACCTTGAATATGGCGAAATTGGAATTTCCCTTTATAGAACCCTGGGCGGCCGTGACACCGTTCCATTTTCCGACCCTTCCGCTTGAAGTGTTGGTGGACTGCGGAGAATAGAAGGAAACTTCAAGAAGACTCTCACGGCTGTCCCATACATTGTTGCCCGCATTTTTCCACAAGGTCTCAAAGTCAGGCAGCAGAGAATGGCGTCCGGAAGAGACAAGTTCTTCAGCAGTCTTCGCCGCATCCTCCCATTTTGAAGAATCATTCAGAGGATAACCGGCCCAGGTAGCATAAACCTTCGTCATAAGTCCGAGAGCCGCTCCCTTTGAAATACGGAAGCTGTTGTCTGCACGCAGGTTGTCGTCAGATGCGTATGGAAGGACATCTATAGCATACTGCAGATCGCTTTCAATGAATCCGTACACTGCTTCAGTGGCAGCCTGTTCGAACTGCGACGGATGCAGAGCCGACTGTGCAGTCGAAGTGACAAGAGGCACATTGCCGTACCAGCGCACAAGCTCAAAGTAGAACAGGGCGCGGAGAGCACGGGCTTCGGCCATATAGATTTCCCCGAGAGCCTTGTCCTTGGAAGAAAACTCTTTCATCCTGTCCTCCATAGCTTCAAGAAAACTGTTGGCGTAATAAATGCCTTTGTACAAAGCCCCCCAGCTTCCCTGCACGTATGAATCGGAAGTGCTGAAGGCATTGTTGGCCTGAAGACGTGCTCCTACGAGGGAGTTTCCTTCCACCTTTGCCTCGTCCGTAGGCATATTGAACAGCATAGAAAGGTTCAGACCATATATCCCGTCCACATTCATCTGCCTGTAGATGCCTAAAAGCACGGTCTGCGCCTCACCGGCATCCTTGATATATGTGTCCATATCCACCTTGGTATACGATTTCTCGTCAAGAGAGCAGGAGTTTGCCGCAAGGCATACAAGAGCTATTATGTAATATATCTTTTTCATTTTCTCTCCCAATTAAAATTTTAGTTCAACACCGAAAGTCAAAACCTTGCTCCTCGGATACGCTCCATAGTCGAAACTTGGCATAAGGGTGCTTGACTTCATATTCACCTCCGGATCGAATCCTGAATATTTTGTCAGGCAGAACAGGTTCTGCGCGCTCGCATAGACCCTGAGCTTGCTGACATATATCTTCCTTGTAAGTCTTTCCGGCAGCGTATAGCCCAGAGTGATGTTCTTAAGCCTCAGGAAAGAGCCGTCTTCAATAAATCTTGAATACACATCATACGCGACATACCCTTTTGCAGAAGGGACTTTGTTGGAAGCATTCGTAGCCGTCCACCTGTCCTTAACTTCGCTGAGGCAGTTCTGCATTTCAAGCCTTGACTGGGTGCTGAACATACGCTGCGCATTATACACGTCATTACCGACCGAGAACTGGAACATAAAGCTCAGATCCACCCCATAGAACTGGAAGCTGTTCGTAAGTCCTCCGAACCAGTCCGGCTGTCCGTTTCCGATGATCGTCCTGTCGGCCGCGGTGATGATCCCGTCCCCGTCAATATCCTTGTATTTCACATATCCCGGCTGCACAGCCTCGCCCGCGTGTTCGCTTATATCGGCAATACCTGGCTTCAGGTGCAGTGTTCCGTCCGCATACATATCGAAGTCGGAATACTGATATATACCGTCGAACACATAGCCGTACATACTTCCGATGGACTTTCCGACCTGGGCGATATAGTCATAGCTCGAGAAATTCGAGTTGAATCCTGAGCGCGACAGGATATAGTCGGAACCGTCCTGGAGGGCTTTGAGGGTATTCTTGATAAACGATATGTTGAAGTCCGTCGACCAGAAGAAGTTTCTCCTGTTGAAATTCACGGAATTTATGCTGATCTCAACTCCGGAGTTGCGGAGCTTTCCGACATTCTGCCACTGGGATTCAAAGCCCGTCACGAGCGAAAGGCTCTGGGCAAGGAGAAGATCCTTTGAATCCTTGACAAAACCGTCCACCGTAATGTTCAGCATATTCTGGAAAAATCCGAGGTCAACACCGACATTCGTAGTCGTCGCTCCCTCCCATCTGAGATTCTTGTTGGAAAGTTGGGTCGGCTGAAGCACGGTAACCTGTGAGGAGCCGACTCCATATTTAAGAGGGTCATACAGATCAAGAGAAAGATAGCTGCTTATCCTGTCGTTTCCTACAGTTCCCCATCCTGCCCTCAGCTTCATATTGGAAATCCAGGCCACATCTTTCATAAAATGTTCGTTGGCTATGTTCCATGCTGCCGAGAATGACGGGAAAAAGCCCCATTTGTTCTTGTCGGAGAACACAGTGGACGCATCCGCACGTACGGTAGCGGTGATCATATACCTTTCATCATAGTTATAGAAGCCGCGGGCGAAGAATGACAGCCTTTTGTTGTCCGTCTTGCTTGTGTTCACCGAACTCGGCACGGCTCCTATTCCAAGATTGTCAACCCCCAGATCATCCAGAGGAAACTCGCGGGCCTCTCCGGAAAGGAATTCCACAAGATTGTATGCGACCTCGTGGCCGAGAGTGAACTGTGTCGCGTGCTTCTTGTTGAAAGTCCGGTCGTATGTCAGCACATTATTGTTGGACCATTTCAATGTCCTGGTGGTCTTAGAATTTCCATAAGGGCCTGATCCGCGTATGGCATTTGCGCTTTCGGCTCCGTAGAATACGTCGTCACGCCTGAATGCCGTGTTGTATGATGCGGAAGACTTGAATGTAAGGCCTTTTATGATTTTGAAAGAAAGTGAAGCGTTTGCCACCCACTGGTCGATTTTCTTTACCTGGTCCACCGTCTCGGCATTCTGGATAGGATTGAAATAATTTGAATTGGACAGACCCACCTCTTCAAGCATAGGGTCCACCATATTGTACCTGAGCTGCCAGTCCGACACATAGAGTCCTCCGACAGGACGGTACGAGAGGATGTTGCTCAAAGTGCTTCCTCCTGTTCCTATACCGGTGTCCTTGCTGTGCGTGTAATTGACTGAAGCATCCAGGTTGAGCCACTTGAAAAGCTTCTGCGAGAATTTTATACGGGCATTGTCCTTGGCAAAGGTGTTGCTCTCAAAGATACCGGCCTCATCGAAATGCGAGAACGAGACAGTATATTTCGTATCGGCGTTTCCTCCGATGACACTCACATCGTGGTTCTGGGACCATGTCGGACGGAATGCTTCATACTGCCAGTCCACACCGGTATCAGCACCGTTATAATCCTCGACGCTCTGGAAACGGTAAGGTTTGCCGTTGGCATCCTCCCCCACTTTGAAATACCTTTCTCCGTAACGTGAAGGGTTAAGCTCAATCTGGAGCTTTACAAAATCATACGGACTCAGTACATCAAGCTGCCTGGACAATGTCCTGTAGCTTGCCGAACCGTTGTAGGATACTTCCGTCCGGCCGTTCCTTCCAGATTTCGTCGTCACGAGCACGACTCCATTGGCCGCCCTCGCACCATAGATGGCAGAAGCGGACGCATCTTTGAGCACGTCGACGGACGCAATATCCTGGTTTGCAAGATAACTGATATTGTCCACCTCAAATCCGTCCACGATATAAAGAGGAGACGAATTTCCGTTGACAGTACCCACACCGCGGATCTTGATGTCGAAGTCCCCTCCAGGAGTACCGTCGGCCGCGGTAATGTTTACTCCGGCAATCTGCCCTCCGAGTGCCTCGAGCACAGTACCCGACTTATAGCCTTCAATGGACTTGGAACTTACGGAAGAAACGGAGCCTGTGAGGTCGCTCCTTTTCATCGTGCCGTAGCCCACTACGACAGCCTCTTCAAGAATTGTCTTGTCCGGTTCAAGGGATATATTTATTTTTTCTCTGCCCCCCCTGATCTCAACAGTCTGGGATTTGTATCCGATATAGTTGAAGACCAGCGACTCTCCCGCAGATACCTCAATCGTATAGTTTCCGTCTATATCTGTAATTTCACCGCGTGAAGTGCCGTCAACCAGCACACCGGCACCGGGAAGCGGCTCTCCGGTCTCGTCCGTAACGACTCCGGAAACCCTCATTTTATCCTGGGCCATCGCTCCCGCCGCAATCAGCAAAGCAGCGAGAACAGTAAGGAATTTTGTATATTTTGCTTTCATATTCTGCTTCTTTATCTGGTATAATCCGGGTCAAGCCATATTATTATAGGGAATATCTCGGCACCGCTGGTTACAGGATTGTTGTTGTTGACATTATACTGCATCGTACCTATCACCACGCCGTCTCCGTAGCCGTAGTCATCAACGAATTTGTCCGCATTGACGACCAGCTTCAGATCTCCAGGATTGACATACGCGGCACAAAGTCCGAGATATCCTCTTTCCCCGTTCGCGTCACCATAATATGACATCGGAGAGTTCGCGCCGGTATTGACAGGCTTCTTCAATGCCGAATAGTACTTGTACCACGGAGAATACAGGAATGTATCGGCAGCCAGCTTGCCTTCCTTGTGCTGCTCAGGACCTCCGAGCTTGTAGAAGTAGAAATTTCGTCTGTAGTCCATAGTAAATCCGGAGAACGCTGCCCCGTCTTCCTTTTTGACAACCGGAGCCACGGAAGTTCCTCCAGTCTTAGGATTGACTCTGAATGCAAAAGGAGTGTACTCTACCGAATACCCGTCCCTGTAGCCGGCCTGGTCGACGAACAGAGGGAAATTCCTTGTGACAGCCGCTTCAGATTCTCCTCCCACAGTCACGGTGATAACTCCGAAATATGTCCTTACCGCAGCCTTGCCTTTGGTCTGGGCTACAATCGTTATGGTTCCATCCTTGGCCACGCTCGCACCCATCTGATAGCTGGAGCCGGTCGTCTTGTTGGAGAAAGTGTATTTGACAGGCACTCCGTCAGGAATATCGCTATCCGCAACAGGTATCACAAGATCAGGGTCTCCTTCGGATATCCTGAACTGGTTGCCGTATTCCTCCGCAGGAGTCAGTCCGAGGTTGTTGCCCCAAATGACGTATGTGAACATATAAGGATTGGCGACGACATTGATGGACACATCGGAACGGCATTCGCTTTTGACATTGCGCGCAAGCACGGTAACGGTATGCCTTCCGACAGGAAGTTCAATGCCTTTTGCACAGGATATGGTGCCTGTCGCCGGATCTATCGCAAGTCCGGCAAGGCTTTCAGGAAGATTGTCAAAGGCAAAAGTCACCTCATCGCCGATGATGTCCTTGACAGGTATTTCAAATGAGACTCCTGTTATCACCTCATCTATATCATCATATTCAAGCAGCGAAAGCGGAAAGATGAAATCAGTGACATTGAAAGTGAACACATCGTCGAAATCCATTGCGCCGAATTTATTTTCCGCAGTAATGCTGACCGTATATTTGTCACCGTTGCTGACATCGTAGGTCTCAGGGAACTTGATGACTCCGGTAGCGTCATCAACGGTTATACCGATGGAGTTGTCAGGAGATACTGACTTCAAGGTATAGACCAGCCCTTCCAGGGAGCCTTTGATCTCAGGTCTGACAGATTTGCCGGAATATCCTATTTCCACGGTAGCCGCAGAAGGATTGTAGGAAATGCCGACAGGCGCGGAAGTCACATCGAGCCTCAACGCCTTTCTGAACAGTCCTTCCTCGTCTTCGCTTCCTGCAGCATACGTAGTAAGCCTGAAGTCGAAGGTATAGACTCCCGCCTCAAATGCGGGATTCTGCGGAACTATCGAGAAAACCCCTGTGGACGGATTCAGTTCAAACCATTCCTTGCACTCATTGTGAAGGTCCCCGTTCCTGTAGACATTGGAGATAAGGTACTTTTTGATCTGGACGTGCCTGTTGCCGTCGGTAGTGATTTCCGCACAAGGAAGCTCCGCCCCCTGCCCTGTAATGTCAGAGAGCTTGACAGTCAACTCTGAAGGGGAAAGAAAAATCCCGTCCGGCACAGGCTTCATCATATTTATGGAAATCGCGTCCTCATAAACATACCTGCGCCCGTCGGATCTGCATTCGATACCGACAGTCCATACGCCTGTAGGAAGATCGTCAGACCCGTTGATGCTGAATACACCTGATTCTGAATCAACTGAGAAGCAGGACGCCACAGCGGGACGTGCATTGAACCTGATGTCCACAATTGCGAAATCAACCGGTTTTGTACCGTGCCAGGTCGGATTGATGTTGATGTTGGTACCAGGACATATTTCGCTTATTCCGGAATAATACAGGGAAAACGAAGTGTCCGTCACAAGACTTTCCGTGCTGCACGAAGCCAAACCGGCAGAGAAGATCCCAAGCATTGCCGCCACAAGCCATACGCGGCCTGACAGCAGCGACCCGAATCTTTCAGATGGTTTTGTTTTCGGTTTCATTTTTTTGTTTTAGTGTTTCGGCGTTTCCGCCTTGATTATTTAACGTTTATCATGATTTTCCTTTTGCAAAATTACAATCAGATTACATTGTTCCTTTTTTACTTTTAATTTATTTGTTTCAAAAATCGCTATACGATATCAATTACGTTGAATTTTATATCAATTTTGTCCAAAACGGATTTTTTTGGACAGAAACGGAAACGGAATGGACAATTTTGACAGAACTTATATAGTATTGGATATTATTTGCACAAACCTGCTCTGCCGGGGGACAGATTAAGCCTAATTTTGTATTCATAGAAAATCAACAAAACAGAATATGATTATGAAAATCAAATCCATCTCCATCATCGCGATTCTCGCAGCTGCCGTATCATGCAGCCAGGAAGAGAATTACAGCTGGCTCAAAAACGGTCTTGATACTGCGGCAGAGCAGCTTGCAATCACAGCGGAACAGATTGACGGGCAGCAGATGCTTCCACGCTCCATCTATGTAGGATACGACCTTGACGAACTGAGCTGCCAGCTCGGTGTCGACCGGAGTGTCTTCAAAGATTCTCTCAGGACGCTTCCTGAAGCTGACAAGATCGGAAAACGCAGACTGTGCGGAATATACGACTGGACCAGCGGATTCTACCCTGGATCCCTGTGGCTTGCATACGAGATGACAGGAGACGAAAGGATGAAGGAATCCGCACAGAAATACACCAACCTTCTGAATCCTGTGCGCAGATATACTGAAACCCATGACCTCGGCTTTATG
>VSOK01000045.1 GCA_009774765.1 Bacteroidales bacterium | reverse complement strand
TCAATGATAATCTTTACAAATATAAGAAAACCAATAGATTACAAGGATTTTATCCTACCAAATGTCCACCCCGCCTAGTTTTGGCTCACCAGCAAAACCCGTTCACCAGTAAAAGCCCTGTGTCAAATATTTTTCTTTGTGGGTATGAAACAGGGATGGCTAAAAAGTAAAGACGCCTTTCTGAGAGCTGTCACCCCGTCGTACTCCGTGCCCATCGGCCCTTTTTTGTCCGATGGGTACGGTACACCAGCCAAAGGTAACTACCTTATAGTCAGATACGAAACAAAAAGTAACGTGGCCATCAGACATTTTCCCGCCTGATGGTCACGCTTCGGCAAAAATACAGTTAATATAGACACATACTTTGGGATTAACAAGATACAACGATTTTACCAACCACTTTTGGCAATTATACCCAATTATACCCCAACATTTTCGGTGTATATAAGACACAAAAAAAGGATGACTGATAAGTCATCCTTCTAGTACTCGGTAGGAGAATCGAACTCCTATTGCAAGATTGAGAATCTTGAGTACTAACCGTTATACGAACCGAGCATTTCTCATTTGGGACTGCAAATATATGGCGTTTTTTTTATACTTCCAAATTTTATTTCAAAAATATGCATTTTTTATTTGCATAAATTTTTTCTGCTGACGGTGAGACCAGTCTAAATCAACCTGAAGCCGGTCTGAAACCAGCTCATAAAACAGGTTCATTAAAATCTGCCAAGGACATTCAATCCTCTGTGATTCGATATGGACCCTGTCTATTTCAGAAAGACGAAAAAGACGGCTCCGATCAGGCATGCGAATGCCGCAAAATGATTCCATTGGAGGTGCTGCCCCTTGAACATCAGCGTCACGACCAAAGTAAAGACAGTGAGTGATATCACTTCCTGGATAACCTTGAGCTGCATAAGATTGAAAGGTCCTCCGTTCCCGTCGAAACCTATCCTATTGGCCGGGACCTGGGCGCAGTATTCAAAAAATGCCACTCCCCACGAAAACAGGATCACCGCAAACAGGGGCCATCCCGATGAAATCTTCATCTCCTGGAGCTTGAGGTGGCCGTACCAGGCGAATGTCATAAATACATTCGAAGTGATGAGAAGCAGTATGGTAAGCAATGTTTTCATAAACCAGTGCAACGTCTTGAATTTTGAGCCGGCAAAATTAGGGATTTATTTGTAAAAGCAGTCATATTATTTTAATTTTGCAGAATTCGGTGTCTTTGGCAATGTGCCTTGATACGTTTCAGACTGATATGCAATAAAGACTAAAACGATAAAAATATGACTCTTATCAAATCCATTTCCGGAATCCGGGGAACTATAGGAGGAGCGGCAGGAGAGGCTCTTACTCCTATTGACATTGTGAAATTTACTTACGCATATTGTGTTAAATTGAGAGAGCGCAGACCGAAGCCGGAAGGGGAGAGGTACAGGGTCGTTGTCGGCAAGGATGCACGTATTTCAGGTGAAATGGTAGAGCAGCTTGTATGCGGTTCCCTGATCGCCTGCGGAGTGGATGTCGTCAGGGCAGGATTTGCATCTACGCCGACTACTGAGATGGCGGTCATATTTGAAAATGCTGACGGAGGTATAATCCTGACCGCTTCACATAATCCGAAACAGTGGAATGCACTCAAACTTCTCAATGAGAAAGGGGAATTCCTGAATGCGGCGGAAGGCGCAGCCATTCTGGAATGTGCCGACGCTGAGGATTTTGACTTCGCTGATGTGGACTCCATCGGTACAATAGAAGATATTGATTTTACGGACAGGCATATAGATTCTGTCCTTGCCCTTGACGCTGTGGATGTGGACGCTGTAAGGAATGCCGGATTCAAGGTCGTTCTGGACGCTGTAAACTCTGTAGGAGGAATCATTATGCCGAGACTTCTTGAGAGGATGGGAGTGGAATGCGTATGCGTCAATTGTGATCCGACAGGACATTTTGCGCATAACCCCGAGCCGCTTCCGGCGAATCTTGTGGAATTGAGCGAGGCTGTGGTAAAGAACGGAGCCGCTTTCGGTATCTCAGTCGATCCGGATGTGGACAGGCTTGCGCTGATCTGCGAAGACGGAAAACCGTTCGGGGAGGAATATACTTTGGTGAGCGTGGCGGATTATCTGTTCGAGAGGGTGGAGAAACAGGCAAAGGCCTCAGGCAAGGATGCCGCTTCAGCAGCTTATCCTTACAAATTGGCCTCATCGTCAAACCTGTCATCTTCAAGAGCTTTGCGTGATGTGACGGAAAAGCACGGCGGTGTCTATTGCGCATCTGCTGTAGGTGAGGTGAACGTCACAACAAAGATGAAAGAATGCGGCGCGCTGATAGGAGGCGAAGGCAACGGAGGAGTCATATACCCGGCCCTTCACTATGGACGCGATGCGATGGTAGGAGTCGCGCTGTTCCTTACCAATCTTGCATATAAGAAATGCAGGGTGTCCGAACTGCTGAAAACATATCCGCAGTACTGTATAGCGAAGAACAAGATTGAATTGTCGGACAGCGCTCTGATAGACAAGATTCTCAACGAACTCAAGAACATATATTCCGATGAGGACATCAATGACATCGACGGAGTGAAGATTTCATTCGAGGACCGTAGGGAATGGGTGCATCTGCGCCGTTCCAATACAGAGCCTATAATCCGTATCTATGCAGAATCGCAGACTATGGAAAGTGCGGAGAAACTAGCTGAGGAAATAATCGCGATCGCGGACAAGATAATCAAAGGATAATCGCCGCAAGGCTATAGACCGGATTGCAATGTTCTCATTCAGAACGACATCGATAGAAAATCAGCTTGACCGTGCGCTGACTGACGGCAAGGTGGCCTGCTTCTGTACCCAGAACTGCTGGGATACTGAAGCAGGACGTTATATGTATGATATTTTCCGTGAACGCGGCAATCTCCAGATGATATTTTCACCGAGGGACACGGAGTTGACACCTCTGACCAACCATATTGAGATAGAGGCGGATGAGCTGAAAGACCTCAATGCCGTTGTAGTGGAGATCCAGGATGTGGGATCGAGGTATTTCAATTATACCAAGGATCTGTTCCGTCTTATGGAAATGCTTAAAGAGATGGAAGATGCTCCCTCATTGTACATCGTGGACCATATCAATCCGGCTGGAAGGGTAGTGGAGGGTACTGCTACTGGATCTCTGTCTGAAAAATATGTTCCTAAGGTGGCGCACCGCCACGGGCTGACTGTCGGCGAGCTCGCCAATCTCTACCTTAATGAGATAGGAGGCAAATATCCGCTTCACGTCATTTCTGCCCTTGCGACCGACTCGAACCGCCAGCTTATGCCGTGGACAATAGCACCGGCCTCTGATATTCCGGGACTTTTCACCTGTGACATGTACAGTGGAGGAGGGCTTTGGAACAATACGAATATATCTCCGGGTATCGGCACTGCACGTCCATACGAGTACATCGGTGCTCCTTTCATCAAAACAGCCGCATCCGAGGATGTGCCCGAGGCGGACGGTGCTATGGTCAGACCGTGTTCATTCACTCCTGCCTGCGGACGGTATGCCGGCAAAAAATGTTTCGGCTATCAGATTATGCTGTCTCCTGGAGAGGAGTATCATTCGCTTATGCACACGTTGAGGCTGATGAGGTATTTCAGGCTGCGTTATCCCGAATTTGAACTTCAGGACGGCTTCAGGGAGAAACTTTCAGATGATACCCTGTATGCTTATATAGAGGGGGAAGTGTCCTGGGAGGAAACCAGGGAGCACATAAAGGTCGAGGAACAGAAGTGGATAAGGAAGGCTAAGAAGTATCTTCTTTATGACGACCAGCCGTACCGGATGAAATAAATGTCCGGGGGCTGTAAAAACTTGAAAGAAAACGAAAAATATTTGGTGGATAGGGCAGAATGTTATACCTTTGCCGTCCGAAAATAGTTAACTATAAATTCTAATAGAAATGAAAAAAGGAATTCATCCCGAAACCTACCGTCTTGTAGCTTTCAAGGATATGTCAAATGACACTGTCTTCATTACACGCTCTTGCGCGTCTACAAAGGAGACAATTGAAATTGAAGGTGTTGAGTACCCTGTAATCAAAGTCGAGATTTCAAACACATCTCACCCATTCTACACAGGTAAGATGAAGCTCGTCGATACAGCCGGACGTGTTGACAAATTCTACCAGAGATACAAAAAGAAATAAGTCTTATTTCTACGGTATAAGAGAAAAGCTGACCAGTAAATGGCCAGCTTTTTTATTTGTCCGGACACTCAGCCGAGGCGTGGCCGTTTGTCTCTAAAGGTTCCTGAGGGGAACTGTCGTATGTATTTTCATATTTCTGTCCCTGTACCTTATTTCGACAAAGGTGTTTTCCGGGATTTCCATACAATATCTGACTGTCCATATATGCGGAGACGGAATCTTTCTCAATGGGGTGAATTCGTCCCTGCGGGCACGTCTTTCCTCTCTGGTCAAAGCCTTGTTTGATTCGATTGTCCTTGTGACTTCAGGAGCGACAGCTTCTGTACGTAATGCCTCCATCGCCGGGTGTCTGCGGGAATCTTTTATACGTACCGTTGTCCTGCCTTCCGTGCTTCCTCCGAATATGTTGACATACAGAAGACTGTCTTTTGAAATATATGCTGACACGGGCGCTTCATCGCTGCCTATGACCTTGTATTCCAGTCTGTACTTTCCGCTTTTTTTGAAATCTGCGATGAAATATCCTCTTGGCGCACCGCAGTTCTGCAGGGCCGACGGTATGCCGTCAGGACCCTTTTCCCCACGCCACCAGGATCCGCAGGCTGCTCCGGCTATGATTTCATGTACAGGAATCTGCCCCTGTCTTTCTATTGAGTGCCTTGATACGCTGTGCGTATGGCCGCCTACAAATATTATTCTGCTGTGGCTGCGGAGCATTGTCGTCAGTGAATCCAAGCCCTTGGACCAGCTCAACGGTATATGCGTCGCGAATACTATCGGCTGCTTTGACGGAGTGTCTTTAAGGACACCTTTGATGAAATCTTTCCCTTTTTGTGTGAATCCGCCTTCATATTCGCTTTTTCCGCTGTGTCTGACATTGTTCATAAGGATGAACCGTATCCCGTTTCTGACGAAAGATGTGTCAGGTGCTCCTACTGTTGCGGTATATGAATAAAGGTCTCGGATTCTGCCTTTTTCTTTGTATACATCCCTGTCGTGGTTGCCGGGGACGCTGAACCACGGGAACGGAAGCGAATCAAGGGTCTGCACTGTAGGGCAGAGCAGACCCGTATTGTCGTTTACGAGATCTCCAAGAAACACTGCGAAATCTATGTCTGTCCTTTTCCTGAGTTCTGAATAGATGGATTTCCTCGCATATTCCAGCTCTGTGCCGTTGTCAACCTGAGGGTCGCCTACAAAGGCTACGCGCAGAGGACCTGCACCGTACAGGCATATTGATGAGAGCAGGATTATTGCTGAAATGGCGATGCTTTTCATAGAATCTGCAGCTTTTCCGGATTGTGGAACTATTCGGCTTTGTAGAGCACGGCTCTGCCGCTTTCGTTGGTGAAGCAATAGTATGCCGTACCGTCAGGTGCGAATTCGATCTGAGGACGGTTTGCGTTGACGTCGGCAATCTGTATGTTTTTCCACTCGTATGTCTCCGCGTCAAGATAATAAAGCAGTGCGCGTTCGTCTTTACGTATTGCAATATACGGCATGTCGTAGCTGTCGAGAGTGATGATGGCTGATCTTGATCCTGCATCGTCTATATTGACGTCGGAAATAGCTCCTCCGATGATTGTCTGCCTGCCTGTAGCCTGCTCATATTTGATTACGGCAGGATTGTAGGTGTCGCTTATGTATTGTCCGCATACGAGCATATAGATGTCACCGTTTGATGCGACGTCAAAGTTTATCGCTCTGAGGTTGATGGCAGGAAGATACTCGCTGCCTGAATTTGATCTGATGATTTTGAGGTCATTTGCAACAGCTTCAATCCCTGGTGTGAATTTGTACAGGTCCACATTATGTGCGTTCTGGTTATATACCATCATATAGCCGACTCCGTTTTTGTATTTGCAGATTGTAGAGTAGCCATAATTGCTGGATGTTCTGCCTGGGGCCGTGATTTCATTTTGCCATGAGCCTGTGTAATGCGCGATGTTCAATGCCCTTCGTGCCAGTCCTCCTGTAGCGGCTCCAAGTATATGGCCGACGTAGATGTCTTTGTCTGAAAGCGGAAGTATGCCTATCGGATATCCGTTTGACCCTGTAGCTTTATAGATGTCTCCTGCATTGCCCACGTATGATGCTGAATTTCCTTCAATCTTCATTACTGAAGTGTTGCCTTTTGATGCGGCTTCGCTGTAGTCCTGGAATGCTACGTACAAGGTTCCTTCCGGTGAGAAGTTCATTGTCGGATGATCTGCTCTGGACTGTGTGAGCGTGGATACGCTTTCAATGGATGTCCCGTTGAACCTGTACAGGTGAGGGAATCTGTCCGCAGTGGTTTTCGTGGAGTCGTTTGTGATGAAATAGGGAAGATTGTCAGTCGGGCTCACTCTCATTATATGGTCATACAAACCGGCCGTCTCGGACTCTGCCGAAAAAGCGAAAGATTTTACGCTTGAGATCGAGCAGTTCACAGAATAGTATGCGTTTGACTTTTCGTTCAGGGACACGATGAAGTCCACAGGTTCGGTAAAGTCGAATGCGGTCTTTCCGCTGACTGCTTCTTCTCCGTTGACTGTGACTGACGCCCCTTCAGTCACCTCAAAACGTGGTATCAGATGTTTGATGTTTTCCTTTGTCACTCCGTATGGGAAGGTGATGCTTATGGATGAAGAATTGATTGTATTGACTGTGAAGTCAGCCCTCAATGCGTCGGCATTGTCTTCGGCATAGAATCCGAATGATGACATTCCGACAGGCAAGACTTGGATTTCAGGCCCTTTGGGCTCACAGGCGAAAAAGCATACGGCTGCAACAGCCAGAAACAGAATCTTTTTCATAACAGTTCGTTTTTAAAATGAGTATTTGGTGATTGTTATATTCCGGTTCAGCGCATCGGGACCTGGAAAACCCAAAGTGACGGACGGATCAGAGGCCTCTGTGATGCTGATATATATTGAATTGTCCTTTTCCAGGTCAATAGGGTTACGCAGAAATTTTATCCTGTATGGCATATTGTAGACACCGGGAAGGAAATTTATTTTCGAGCCGGAAATAAGTTCATAGTCAATTCCTTCTGTCATACCGTCCCCGGGAGATACGCTGACCTCTACAGTCAGCGGGGTCTCCCTTGTGGATGAAGACAGGTGAATCCAGTATTCTCCGGTAAGCTCGGCGTTCTGGTGTATTGATATGGATGATGAATTGACCAGATCAAAACATATAAAAGACGAATCAAATATTACCGGATCGTTTTTATGGCAGGAAGCCAAGGCCAAAACTGCGCTTAAGGTTATAAACAGATATTTTTTCATTGCTGTGTCGAATTTATGGGATTTGACTGCATTGCCTTGTTGGATTCGAGTTCAACAAGAGGAATCGGCAGTATGAATCTGTCGTCAGGGTAGGAGAGAGTACGTACGGATGAATTTGTCTCTCCTCTTTCAAGGCTTTCGTGACGTCTTGTTATGTCAAAAAGACGGTGCCCTTCAAGATAAAGCTCCTTTATGCGTTCGCGCATTATCAGGGCGTCAAGCTCTTCTGCATTGGAGTATGCAAGACTGATTCCGGCTCTGTCCATCCCTGTCGCCCTTGCCTGAAGGGTGATGATGTCGTCCGCAGCGTCTTTAAGGTTGCCTGATCTGCAATTTGCCTCTGCCCGTATGAGATACATTTCAGAAAGTCTCAGAATGAACGGATCATAGTGCTTGTCCCTTTCGGAAACGTCAGTGGTGACTGTATATTTCATACAGTTTCCTCCTGAGTAGCTTGCTCCGTCATCGTAGCTTATCAGCAGTTCGCGTATGTCAGGATAGTCGGAGCTGCTGTCCTGTGAGAAAATGTTTTTCAACTTTTCCGACGGGTAGATGTACGCTGTATGGGCATCGTAGGCATTACCCAGATATGTGCCTGCGTCATAGCCGTTCAGTCTGAGGATGGCTTCTTTTCCGTTGACCGAAGGGTCACAGAACATTTTGAAATATTCTTCCCTCGGCGACAGCTCAATGCCATAGTCTTTGATTACTGAGTCTGAATATATGAATGCGTTTTCATAGTCTCCCATATACAGATATATTCTTGCCATCAGTGCCTTGGCTGCCGGTACGGAAGCATAGTTCACATCTTTTATCCTGTCGTTTTCCCATAATGATATCGCGGTCTCGAGTTCAGAGAGGATGAATCCGTATGTGTCCAGCGCGGAGCTTCTTGAAATCCTGTCGTTCAGGTTGGGAAATCTCCTCAGCACAGCCGTGGCGAGATGTGAGGCATCCGGAGTGTAGGTATATGTCTGTCCGTAGACAAGGGCAAGGTCAAATGTGGCAAGAGCGCGGAGGAAATGCGCATTGGCCATATTGTTTTTTATTTCGGCTGACCTGGCGGGAAAACGCTTCAGCAGCTCCGGACCGTATTCCGTTATTTCACAGGCATTGAGGAGTATCTCGTGCCCGTCTTTCCAGATACGTCCCACGGCATCGCTCTCTTCAGACTCCAGGGATATATAGTTGAACTGTGAAGTCCATAGCTTTGAAGTCGCTGAGAGTTCCGCAAGATCTCCTGTAACTTCAGGATATATGATCATATAATGGTCCTGGAAGGAGTATGTAAGGTTGTAGAGACCTGTTACGGCTGAATTGAGCGCGTCAGGTTCGCTGAAAAATGTGCCTATGTCACTTTTTCCGGTATGCTCTACCTCAAGAAAGTTGCAGGAAGCGGCCATAATGGCCATTATGGCGAATGATATATGCTTTTTCATCAGAATTGACAATTAATGCTTAAGGAAAAAGAACGGATGCGCGGATATCCGGATGAATATGTCTTGTATGAGTTCCTGTCCCTTTTCTGGTCAGGAGTAAGGAAATAGAGGTTGTTTCCTATGAGAGATATGCTCATCCCCTTGATCTTCATTTTTGAAACAGCCTGCTGAGGCAGGTCATACGTCAATGATGCGGATGACAGGTCGAAATATGTCTTGTTGTACAGCTGCCGTGTCGAATACATACCTGATTTCGTGCTGACCTGTGACACCTTAGGTACAGCTGCAGCCTGTCCCGGGGTTTTCCATCTGTCATAGTAGACCTCCACGGCCTGGTTGCCTCCTGTGATGTCGTATCCGTCCGAAAGGAATCTGTTGAGGTAAGTCGGGGCACCCCATCCTCCTATGGAGTATGTTATATTGAATGCGAGTGTCCAGTTTCTGTATGACAGGATGTTGTTGAGACCTCCGTATAACATAGGGGAGACACGTTTGTCTTTGAGTACCACCCTGTTGTTGTCGCTGTAGCTTTTCGTGATGTTGCCGTTCCTGTCATACCACATCGGCGAGCCGTCGCTCGGGTCGACTCCTGCCCATCGGACAAGATACATAGCTCCCTTTTCCGCTCCCTCCTGATATACATACGTGCCGAAGCTTGTGGTCATACCTTCATTGAGTGACAGGATTCTGTTGTTCTGGTGCGATATGTTCAGCTTTGTGGTCCAACGGAACTCCCTTCTGTTGAAATTGTAGAATGTCAGGTCAAGGTCGATTCCTCTGTTTCTCATGCTGCCCATATTCGCATATACTCTGTCTGCCGCTATGCTTCTTGAGACATATATCTTGTTGAGCATATTGAATGTAGTCTCGTTGAAGAATTCAACTTCCGCATCCATAATGTCTTTCAGTTCGATGCGGATTCCTGTGTTGATCTTTTCTGTGGTCTCCCAAGTCAGTCCAGGATTTGGGACAGTTGACAATACCGCTCCGGATGAAATGGAACCGTATGAATACGAAGGGCTTATCACGTATGTTCCGGTGGCGGCAGAAGTATCGATACGTGAGTTGCCCGTATATCCGTATGAGAATTTGAACTTCAGCATCTTTATCAGGCTGCTGTGGAAGAAGTTTTCTTTGTGTATATTCCAGGATGTTCCGACAGACCAGAAGTTGGACCACCTTGCATATTTGCCGAAAGAGGAGTTCCCGTCGCGGCGGAAGTTTGCCGCAAAGTAATATCGTGAGTCATAGGAGTAGGTTCCGCGCACCAGATATGACAGTTCCCTGCTGTTTGAGGTATAGCTGCTGGCGGAGAGGGTTGATTCGTCTCCGTACTGGATTTCCTGCAGCCTGTCATTTGCAAAATCCCTCACTGATGCACCTAAGCTTTTGTTTACCTGGCTCTTCAGCACTATTCCGGCATACGCGCTGATATGGTGCTTCCTGAAATACCTGTCGTAGCTTATCTTGTTGACGTTCTCGATTGTAACGTATGTCGATGCCGTTTTGTTCAATGCTCCGACCGGATTGCCGTAGGTATCTATACCTTTGACAGTATTCTGGGAATTGTAGACTTCCGTCTGGTTGCTCTTGAAGCCGAATGAGAGGTCCGATGATATGTCAAGTCCCTCTATGATGTTGATGTTCAGTTTCAGCTTTGCATTTGTCGACAGTGTCTTGTATATGTTTTTGTCTTCTTCTCTGGTAGGTATGAGGTTGTCATTGAATTTTCTTGTGACCCATTTGCCGTTCTCTATGGTCTTGTAGTGCAGTCTGTAGCTTCCGTTTTCGTAATACGGGTCAATTATAGGGAGAGTCTCAAGGTATGAGTGCGCCAGGTCAAATACATTGTTGATGATATATGCGGCATCAAGGGCGGCGTCAAGATTTATCCTTTTGTTGAAATGGTAGCTGTTCCTGGTGTTGAAGGTAAATCTCTGCGTATCATTGCCTTTGATGCTCATATTCTCCCTGTAGTATGAGAATCCTGTGCGTGTGGACGCTTTGTCCGTACCGTGGGTGAGACCGAGATGGACATTCTGGCTGTCTCCGATTCCAAGATACAGCCTCGACCAGTCTGTGGATGTGGTGGAGTAGCTGTTCATATCGTTGTCCTGGAACGGGAAATTGTCCATAGTATAGCCGGAGTTTGTCCAGGCTTCCTTTGCCACTTCCATATACTGACTGGCGTCCATCACTTTGACCATAGTACTGTAGTCAGGAGCGGAGACGCTGAACTGGACATCGGCGAAAACCTGCAGTGGGGTGTTCCTCTGTCCGCTTTTTGTGGTTATCAGGATTACTCCGTTGGAGCCGTTGGCACCGTATATCGTTGTCTGGTCCGCATCCTTGAGGATCGTTATCGATTCTATTTCATCCGGATTAAGGAAAGACAGCGGGCTGATCGTAGACGGCATTCCTGTCATCATATTGTTGCGGTCTCCTGTGTAGTACGGAGTCCCGTCAATGACCCATAGCGGCTCGTTTGATGCGTTCAGGGATGCGTCACCCCTGATTCTTGTGTCGTAGCGTCCTCTGACAGTTGAAGCGTAGTCGGACCTGTTGCTGACATCCAGTCCCGGAACGAGTCCTTTGAGCATAGTCTCAATCCGTGTCTTTGGCTTGTCTTTTAGTTCGGCCGCATTTACCTGATAGGCTGATCCTACAAGATCCTCACGTTTCTGGCGTGTGCCGTACGCGCCTACGATTATCGAGCCGTCGAGTTCATTGTCCGTTATGAGGGTAACGTTGAGAGTACGCTGGTTTTTGACCCTTATTTCTTGGGTGACCATTCCAAGGTATTGGAATACAAGGGTATATGTCTCGCCCTCAAAAGGAGGTCTGATGGAGTAGCGTCCGTCAAGATCCGTCTGTACTCCTGTAGTGGTCCCTTTGATATAGACCATTACGCCGACAAGAGGTTCACCGGAATCGGCAAATACCCGTCCGGTTACATTGCCTGATTGCGTTTCATCTGAATAATCAGATAAAATCCCCCACCTGCTGGAGATTTCAGCCGCACTCGGCTGAATGGAGGAAAGCGTTGATAGCAGAGTCGCTGCCAGAATGCATTTCAGCACATTAGAATTCATAGGATAGAATAAATTTCAGATACAAATGTATCAATAATTTTATTAAGACAAAACAGTGTCCTGGATGTATCTGATTGATATTTTGATGCTTGTCGGTGTTGTTTGTGTAATGATTTGAAAGCTGTTGGTGCCTATAAAATAACAACTGCTTCCATTCCCGGAAGCAGTTGAAAAAATATGTTCGTTGAAAATTTTTATAAAATTCTGCAGTTTTGTCCGGATTTATTCGATATTCACGAGTCCGAAGTGGTCCGGACGATGAAAATCAGGCTTCTCTACAGGTATAGGATTCCACGACAGGAAGTGTGGTTTCTGAAGAAGATCGCCGCATTTGTAGAAATTGGCCCTTATGCTTCTGCCGTCCAGGGAATTTATGTCGTGGAGAAAAAAGGCCGAGTATGGGATTGCAAGTGCGGCCTCCCAGCTGCACTCTCCGACTTTCTCTTCAAACGGGTTCTCTCCGAGGGAGGTCCACCTCTGTACTGTATCAAGTATTTCCTGTGGAGCGCGCTGGCGTCCCTCTCTCTGCGGGCCGGCACCGATAAGCAGGCGTCCTGCACAGTTGCACTCAATATTGTAGTATATTCCGTCACCGGCAGGCACGGAGAAGAATTCCACGCAGGCATCTTCCCATACCGGTCCGTTGTCGTGTGCCGCGACCGCGCGTATGCTGTCTTCAGTGACCTTGTAGTGCAGGAGGAATGAGTTTTCCGTATGTGCTATCCTGAACGACACGTCAGGTCTGTACGGATATTCTTTCCAGTTGACGTTGTCTATCCTGTTGTACACTATGTTTTCCTTGTCAAGTATTGACGGGATGTCTTTTGCGCGGATATCCCCGGCGCAGATTTTTTTTATGTTCAATTCATTCATTTTATTTCGGATTCTATGAATTCCTGCATTTGTGGCGTATGCTCTTCAACGCTCTGGAGAAGTTTGAACTGGGCTTTTGTGCGGACGAGATTATGCTCCGGATATTTGATCTTGTAGTATGTATCACCGTTTATGTAGTCTGCAAGGAAGCGTACGCATTGCATATATGGGAAGAGAGCTGCCGCATAGGGCAGGTTCTCGATTTCGGCCGGGAGCAGGAATGACCTGGCCGATTCAAGGTAACCTTTGGTGAATGCCTTGAAAATTTCCATATTGAAATTCACGTTTTCAAGATTCGGATCGTCTTCAAGCCCTGTATTGGCTCCTGTGCGCAGAAAGTCGCCGTAGTCCGAGAATATGAAGTTTGGCATTACAGTGTCCAGGTCTATTACACACAGGACATTCCCTTTTTCATCAAACATCATATTGTTGACTTTTGTGTCGCAGTGGCATACCCTTTTGGGGAGCTTGCCCTCACGGTGCAGACGCTCTGCCTTGCACATCGTGTCAGCCCTGCTTTCAATCTCATCAAGAATATTCCTTACTTCACCGACACGTCCGGCAGCATCCGCCTCTACGGCTTCGCGCAGCTGTCTGAGCCTGAATTCCATATTATGGAAATCCGGGATTGTCTCCCCGAGTGTCGTCGGGATGTCGGAGAGCATCGCCTGGAAATTGCCGAATGCCTGTCCTGCATAATATGAATATTCCGGGTTGACAGTCTCGAAGGTCTTGGCATCTGGTATGAATACCATTACGCGCCAATAATTTTCCCCGTCGTACCAGTATGTCTTGCCGTCATCGGTATTGGGGATGAAATTCAGGACTTTCCTGTCTATGTCTGTTTCTCCTTTTTCCTCCAGCTTTTTGCGTATATGCTCCGTAACAGCCTTTATATTGGCCTGGAGCATATCCACATTCTGGAAAATCGTGTGGTTGATTCTTTGCAGGACATAGTCAGGAGCGGTTTCCTCGACTGTGGTGACCTTGTAGGTGTCATTTATAAGTCCGGAACCCAAGGACTTGATGTTTCCTATTGTCCCCTGTATGTCAAAACGGGATGCAATGGATAGAAGGTCTTTCATAATAATATGTGGTTATTGTTTTTTATATGCAGTCCTTTCAGGACAATCCAACAAATTTAATAAAAATCTTTGACGAAGCTCTGCGGCATTGAAAAAATCCAATCTGTAATTATGGTATTAATTACTGGGATTGGTATGAAGTGGGATTGCAGTATCGGTTATATCTTTGCATCCGAAAAATATAATGACTATGAAAACGATTTCAAATACCGAATTCGGAGGAGAACGCCCTCTGTTTGCCTCACACGACCTTCGCATTGAAAACGTGACTGTCCACGCAGGGGAATCTGCTCTGAAGGAATGCGGCAATATAGACGCTGTCAATTGCCGTTTTGAGGGTAAATATCCGTTCTGGCACGTCAAAGGGTTCTCTGTGAGGAATTGCCTGTTTACAGAGGGAGCACGTGCGGCATTGTGGTATTCAAATGACCTTGTGATGTCTGACACGTTGGTGGAGGCTCCTAAGATGTTCCGCGAGATGGACGGGATAAGCCTTGAGAATGTGCAGATTCTGAATGCACAGGAGACTTTGTGGCACTGCCGTAACGTTGAACTGAAAAATGTCAGTGTAGACAACGCGGACTATCTTTTTATGCACGGCGAGAATATACATATCACCGGCTACAGGCACAGTGGAAACTATTCATTCCAGTATTGCCGCAATGTGGAGATACGCAATGCTGTCATCAATTCCAAGGATGCCTTCTGGAATGCTGAGAATGTGACAGTATATGATTCTGAAATCAACGGAGAATATCTTGCCTGGCATTCGCATAATCTGCGTCTTGTCAATTGCAGGATATCAGGGACCCAGCCTCTGTGCTATGCTCACGGTCTGGTTATGGAAAACTGTGTGATGGCAGATGACTGTGACCTGGCATTCGAATGCAGCAGCGTCGAGGCGACAGTCTGCAGTCCTGTCAGGAGTGTCAAGAATCCCAGGACGGGCAGCATCACCGCACAAAGCTACGGTGAAATCATTCTGGATGAAAACATAAAGCACCCCGCTGACTGCAGGATGCTTATATGCGAGATGTAATATTTCTTCTTGCCTTGGGTCAGGACTTCAATCCTGATTCAAGGAATTTTATAAATCCCGGTATGTCAAGGTTGTAGCCGCGTACCGGTGCAAGCTGTTCTCCGTCAGGGGAGAGCAGTACATAGTTCGGCTGTGCGTTAACCCCGAATCTGGTGCGGACTATATATGAGTTTGCCCTTCCTAGTGTCTTCAGGACGTCTCCGCTGTCAGTCGTTACCCAGTCCTCCTGCTCCAGTTTCTGCTTGTCGTCCGTATAGAGGGCGACGATGATGTATTCATTCCTCAGGATTTCAAGCACTCTCGGATCGCTCCATACTCTTGATTCCATTTCACGGCAGTTGACGCAGCCGTGCCCGGTAATGTCTACAAATACCGGCTTTCCTGCGGCCTTTGCCACTGCCAGTCCCTCTTCAAGGTTGAAATATCCGGTAAGACCGAGAGGGAGTTCGAGGTCATATTTTGAATCGGCTTTCCCCTCTGCGGTATGCTGTACGGTATTCTGTCCGATTACGAAATCCTGTGTGGTGATCGGTGGAAGGTATCCTGACAATGCCTTCAAAGGTGCACCGAACATACCAGGAATCATATATACTACAAAGGAGAATACGGCAATCGCCATAGCAAGTCTTTTGACAGACACATGGTCAGCTTTGCTGTCGTTTGCAAACCTGATCTTGCCGAGGATATAGAAGCCGAGAAGCGTGAATACTGTTATCCATATTGCAAGATACACCTCCCTGTCAAGAAGTCCCCAGTGATATGTCTGGTCCGCTACGCTAAGGAATTTGAATCCAAGCGCGACCTCGATAAATCCGAGGACCACTTTTACCGAATTCAGCCATCCTCCGCTCTTCGGCAGGTTTTTCAGAAGTGAAGGGAAGAACGCCAATATCGTAAAAGGCAGCGCGAAGGCGAGCGAGAAAGCCAGCATTGCTATCATCGGCTCCCAGAACTGCCCCTGTGTCGCCTTTATCAGCACGGAACCGACAATCGGACCTGTACAGGAGAATGAGACAAGCACAAGCGTGAGTGACATAAAGAATATTCCGAGCAGTCCGCCCTTGTCGGCTCCCTTGTCGCTTTTGTTGACAAGCTTTGACGGAAGGACAATCTCAAATGCTCCGAAGAAAGATGCCGCAAACACCATAAACACGATGAAGAACAGGATGTTCGGAAGCCAATGGGTCGCGAGCCAGTTGAAAATGTCCGCTGTCACGGCATCACCTCCAACTAACCTTGTAATCAGGATGATGACTGAAATAGGAACAGTATAGAGCAGTACGATGAAAAGCCCGTACATTGAAGCCTTGAATCTTCCTGCCGCAGGGGAGGACGCGCCTTTCATAAAGAATGATACTGTCATAGGTACCATAGGAAATACGCAAGGAGTAAGAAGGGCTGCAAATCCCCAAAGGATTGCCTCTATTATCAAAGCCCAGTTGAATCCTCCTTCCGATGTCTCTTCTGTACCGGAAATGACGGTCTGATGATCTGAGGCAGCTGCTGCATCGGCTGTTTCTTCCACCGGAATATTGAATTCCCAGTATTCCGGAGAGTAGCAGCTCGTGTCTGTACATCCGAGCCAGGTCAGTTCTCCGGCCACAGCGGCATTCTCTGACTTGACGATGATGTCCTGGGCGATCCTGATTGTCTTGAAATAGACCTTGAGGCCTTCATACTCCGTCTTTGTGCCGAGTTCATAGAGCTGTCCGTCAAGTGCGTAGCTGTCAGACGGCTCAAATTCTATTGAGGTAGGATATTGTGCATCCTCCTCTGTACCGTACGTATGGACACCGTCATCTATCTGTCCTGTGAGGATGATGCTGTATTTGTCCTGACCGTTATGTTTTACCTCTGCCGACCATTCTATGGTCTTGATTTGAGCAAACCCTGCCGCACACAGCAGCAGGGTAATCATTGATGTAAGAAATCTTTTCATTTCCACAACGAACTGTTTGTATGTTTTATTTTGCGAAAGCTACTGAACGGGTTTCACGTATCACCGTAATCTTCACCTGGCCAGGATATACCATCTCATCCTGGATCTTCTTTGCAATATCTCCGGACAGTGTCTCGGCATCCTTGTCGCTCACCTGGTCGGCTCCGACAATGACCCTCAGTTCGCGTCCGGCCTGTATTGCGTATGTCTTCGTCACACCCTGATATGACTGTGCGATGTTCTCCATATCCTTGAGCCTCTTGATATATGACTCGATGACCTCACGTCTTGCACCAGGTCTTGCTCCTGAAATGGCGTCTCCGACCATTACGAGAGGGGAGATTATTGATGTCATCTCGATTTCCTCGTGATGGGCTCCGATCGCATTGCATACTTCTGGCTTTTCCTTGTATTTCTCGGCGAGTTTCATACCGAGGATTGCGTGAGGAAGCTCCGGATCCTCATCTGAAACTTTTCCTATATCGTGGAGAAGACCGGCCCTTTTGGCAACTTTCGTGTTCAGACCAAGCTCTGAAGCCATAGTAGCACAGATGTTGGCCACTTCACGTGCGTGCTGCAGAAGGTTCTGGCCGTATGAAGAACGGTATTTCATTCGTCCTATCAGCTTGACGAGCTCGATGTGCATTCCGTGGATTCCGAGGTCTATGCAGGTCCTCTTTCCAGTCTCCATAATTTCATCTTCAAGCTGCTTCTGTACTTTTGCCACTACTTCTTCGATACGTGCCGGATGTATACGTCCGTCCACAACAAGCTGATGCAGGGCAAGTCTTGCAACTTCTCTCCTTACAGGGTCAAACGCTGACAGAAGTATTGCTTCTGGAGTGTCGTCAACTACAATCTCCACTCCTGTAGCAGCCTCGAGAGCCCTGATGTTACGTCCTTCACGTCCGATGATACGTCCTTTGATCTCATCGCTTTCGATGTTGAACACAGTTACGGCGTTTTCAATTGCCGTTTCGGATGCTGTTCTCTGTATAGTGTTGATTACAATCCTTTTGGCTTCTTTGCTGGCTGTCAGTCTCGCTTCGTCCATAACATCATTGATATATGACTGTGCCTGGGTCTTTGCCTCGGCCTTCATGTTTTCGATGAGCTGGTTCTTAGCTTCCTGGGCCGTCATTCCGGCGATGCTTTCTATCTGCTCTATTGCCTGTGCACGGAGCCTGTCGCACTCCTCTGATTTTTTCGATACGGCTTCAACCTGGGATTTCAGGTTCTCGCGTATCGCATCGGCTTCCTTGTGTTTTCTGCCGAGCTCGGAATTCTGCTGGTTGATGCTGTTCTCCTTCTGCTTGATCCTGCTTTCCGCTTCACGCATCTGGTTGTTCTTCTCATTGATATACTGCTCATGCTCGCTTTTCAGCTGCAGGAATTTTTCTTTTGCCTGAAAAATCTTTTCCTGCTTGATTTTCTCCGCTTCAAGCTGGGCCTTCTCAATGATTTCCTCCTTCTGACCGTTCAGAATCATTTTCCGGACTAATATATAAACCGCCAAGGCGATAACCGCGCCTGCAATTGCCGCTAAAATGTAATATAAAATAGTCATGTCCAATAAAATATATAGTTGTTAATAATTCTACGTAAGGTCAAAACATAAAAAGACCAGTCAGCAGAGGAAGCCGACCGGTCAGTTAGACATAATAAAAAAGCCGTTAGCCTGATTGTCAGAAAATCTTATATCAATAAGATTTGAGCTCCGAAATACAGTTCAGACATCCTCCGTCCCGCAAAGCGGAATCCCCATAAGGTAACATAGGTCCGTCATCCCTATTCGAGTAACTCGGTTACTTAATTAGTGTTGATTTCAGCAAATAAAGTAACTAACGGCTCATTTATCAATATTCTCAAGATAGTTCTCTATCTCATTCTGCAATTGTTTGCTCTCTTTTTCAACCTCTTCAAGTCTCTTGCGTACACCTACGTTCTCCACGCCTTCGCTGAGGGCGACTAAGGAAAGTATTTCAATAAGACTCTTGCCCGGGAACTTGTCCTGATAGCCTGCAATTTTGGTATTTACACGCACGGCCGCCTTCCTGATTGCTTCTTCTTGATCTGCCGAGTTCGCTTTCATCGGATATTGTCGATCAGCTATCGTGATTGTGATCTTCTGTTCCATCTGCTAACCCTCCATCAATGAGATGCATTTGTCTATTTCCTTTATCATCTTCTCAACCTTGGACTTCGCTTCGGCGTTGCTCCCGGAATCCCCGAGAAAAGCACTTGTCAGTTTAAGGTTGTCAATCTGTCTCTCTAACTCGATTATCTGCTTCCTGCAGTCTTCAATCTGTGTCCTGCTCTGCTCCAATTCATCTTTAAGAGTGCCGTTTTCGTATTTTACGGACTCATAGGCGGCAATCAGCCTTTCTATATTGTTCTTGATGTTTTCAAGCATAACGAGTCACATTTTGACCACAAGCGCAAAGATAATCATTCTCAACCAATTTTCAAAACAGATTTCATACCTTGTTCGATAGCCTGTTTATTCAAGGCTATAAGGTCATTGTATCTTGCAGGTATACATTTCCCGAGACCTTTTTCTACGTTCTCAAGGCTTACTACCGGCTTCATCGCAAGGAAACCTCCGAGTACGGCCATATTGTACACTTTGGAGTTTCCGACAGATGCTGCGACATCTATCGCATTTATCTGTGCGACAGTGATATCCTTTCTCTCCGGATGTCTTGTTATGCCGCTCGGGTCATAGAGGAGAAGCCCTCCTGGTTTTACCGTGCTCTCGAACTTGTCCATGGACTGCTGGTTGAGTATGATGGCGGTATCGTATTTTGTGACGATAGGTGAGCCTATCTTTTTGTCACTCAGGATTACGCAGACATTTGCCGTGCCTCCGCGCATCTCAGGACCGTACGAAGGCATCCAGGTGACTTCCATATCCTGCATAATGGCTGAATAGGCGAGTATCTTGCCCATTGAAAGGACGCCCTGTCCGCCGAAGCCTGCTATTATAATTTCCTCTTTCATATAATTTTGTTTCTTTTTTGTAATAATCTCGTCAGACTTCACATCCTCGTATCCTCATTTACTTTTAGTAAACTCCGGTACTTGTCGTTTGTCTTCCTCATTCTTCCTTGAAAATAAACTAAAATTATTTATAGCTTATTTTCAGGTTCATTTGAGTACGTCTTTGATGTCACCTATAGGGTACTTTGGAAACATATTCTCAACCATCCATTTGTTTGCCTCCACAGGACTCATTTTCCAGCCGGAGTTGCAGGTCGAGACTATTTCCACGAATGAAAGTCCGATTTTCTTCTCGCTGTATTCAAACGCCTTGCGGATTGATGCCTTCGCCTTGCGTGCCGCAGCTGCGGTGTGTACGGACTGGCGTGTGATATATGCCGTTCCGTCAAGATGGGCTATCATATCTGAAAGCACTATAGGAAATCCGTTCAGCTTTGGATCGCGTCCGTAAGGGGTGGTGGCCGTCTTCATACCGATGAGGGTGGTAGGTGCCATCTGTCCGCCGGTCATACCGTATATTCCATTGTTGATGAATATCACTACGATGTTTTCGCCTCTGCTGCAGGCGTGTATGATTTCTGCGGTTCCGATTGAAGCGAGGTCTCCGTCACCCTGGTAGGTGAATACATATTTTTCCGGGCAGAGACGTTTGGTCGCTGTGGCGAGAGCCGGAGCGCGTCCGTGTGCCGCTTCCTGCCAGTCGATGTCAAGATAGTTGTATGCGAATACCGAGCAGCCGACAGGGCTTATTCCGATTGTCCGGTCCTGGATGCCCATCTCCTCTATGACTTCAGCCACGAGTTTGTGCACTGTGCCGTGGGAGCATCCTGGACAGTAGTGCAT
>VSOK01000044.1 GCA_009774765.1 Bacteroidales bacterium | reverse complement strand
GTTGGTTTGGTGTGTGTGTTTTTTTGTGGCGCGTGATCCCACCGGTGCTTCTTCCCCGGCGCCGGCCGGGCCCCCCCGCGACGGCAGACGTTCGTTTGCCGTGCTGCTGTGGAACAGCAGCGACATACGCCGCCTTCATCAGATAGAGACCGTTTCATTCCCTTCTCTGGAATATATAGAAGACATCTATCATAAAGTACATACGTTTTATGGCATACCATACGATACAGGGGAGGGCAGTCAGATCAAATTCGACCTCAACGGGTTCTGCAGGCACTACTCCCTTAACCGTTCGTCAGCTTATTATGCCGTCAGATATATCGAGAAAGCCGGCCATT
This sequence comes from Bacteroidales bacterium, assembly GCA_009774765.1. Classification (GTDB taxonomy): domain Bacteria; phylum Bacteroidota; class Bacteroidia; order Bacteroidales; family UBA932; genus Cryptobacteroides. The sequence goes on along the minus strand of VSOK01000044.1, from coordinate 20,811 downwards.
GGACGCTTATGGAGGACATAGATGTCAATACGAAAGTCTGTATAACGGTCGACAGGACAGCTCTTTACGGACTGGAGCTTCCGGAGCCGGAAATGGGAATTGTGCTGGAGACGCTTATGCGCAATTATACGGGGCTGTTTTCATTCCCCGTACCTATTGATGAAGAATATGTCTCCGCGCGGTCAGGAATGACTGTGCCGCATCTCAGGCAGACGCTGTACAAACTTTCGGTAGAGCACATAATTAGGTATATCCCTTGCGACCGGGCCACTGTAATCTATCTCCATCACGACCGCCTCAGGCCAAAGAATGTGAACCTTATGCCCGAGCGTTACGGGAGGCTGAAGGATACGGCCCACGCAAGAATCCAGGAGATGATCGATTATGTGACCGAGGAGGACCAGTGCAGAAGCCGTTTCCTGCTGAAATATTTCGGACAGGAAGAAAGCTCAGACTGCGGCACCTGCGATATCTGCCGTGATACGCGCAGCCGCCTTGACGATCTCCGGGACAAACTTGACAACGATTAGGAAACCTATGGAAAAAAGCATTATAGAAAATATCAGAAAAGGAAACATCAATGCCTTTGAGCATCTTTTCAACCAATATTATCTTAAGGTACGCAATTTCGCTTTCGGCTTTGTCAAACAGATGGATATGGCGGAAAATATAGCCCAGAACGTATTTATGAAGATATGGATCGGACGTGAAAATCTTGTTCCGGACAAATCCATTGACAGCTATATATTTACAATTGTCCGCAATGAGATAGCCGATTCTTTCCGCAGCAGGGGGTATACCATAAGGTATCTTGAGCACGCCGGTATGATGATGTCCGGAAAATATGAAATTGATTCCGAATATAACGTTAAGGAGATAAAAGAGATAGTGAGAGAGACTGTAGATGCTATGCCTGAACAGAGGAGGCTCGTCTTCCGTATGAGCAGATGGCAGTTCCTCAGTAATGATGAGATTGCCGTCAGGCTCGGCATATCCAAAAGGACAGTGGAAAAGCATATCAGTCTTGCCCTTGCTGAAATCAGGAGGAAACTTGGCGAATTTCTTTTCTTTCTGTTTATTTTCCTGATTTCTTAAAAACAGCTTCTTGATTTTCTGATTTCCGTTACGTGTGCTTGCCTTGTTGTACGTATTAAAGGCAAAATCGCGTAGATATGGACATCGGGCTTATTGACAAAAATCTTGTGGAAGACTATTTTTACGATCGCTGCGACTCTGAGACAGCCGCACGGGTGGAAAAATGGTTTTCTGTTTATGGCGGAAGCGACAGGGCTTCGGAGCTTCTGCGTTCGTTATGGGACAGTCTGGAAGTCTCTATGGATGGAGGTGCGGAAACAAAAGAGGCATTTGAGGCGTTCCGTCTCCGTATGGAGAATATGGGTGCTGTTCCGCGAAAAAGAGGCGGAAATGCTCTTGTCTGGTTCCAGCGTGCGGCGGCCGTGCTGCTTATTCCTCTGATGGTGTTGTCTGTTTATCAGTTTGTACGGTTTTCCCCGGATGATGATGTCGTATGGATAGAGAAAAGTGCCGCTTTAGGGGTGAAAGAGCAGGTATTTCTCCCTGACGGGACCGGAGTGTGGCTCAATTCGGGAAGCAGAATCATCTATCCGGAAACTTTCTCCGGCCGTACGCGTAAAGTATTTTTTGACGGAGAAGGTCTGTTTGATGTCGTTTCAGACAGGAAGCATCCGTTTGAAGTGCAATCAGGAGGTGCGCTTACCAAAGTATATGGCACTTTATTCAATCTCAGATCATATCCGGAAGATTCCGAGTTGGAACTGTCTCTTCTTGAAGGGTCCGTGTCATTCTGTTGCCGTTCCGATACCGGAGAGGAACAGGAACGAATGCTTTCCCCTGGAGAAATGCTCGTTCTTGACAAGAATTCAGGAGTATTGTCCCGTCATACGTTCAGGGTGGATGAATATGAATCCTGGAAGGACAACAAATATTGTTTCAGGAACAAACCGCTTGAAGATATTGTCCGGCAGCTTGGACGGACATTCGATATGGATATTGTCATAGCTACCGATTCGCTTAAGACGGTCTCTTATTATATGGCTTTTGTCAATAATGAAGATATCGATGAAATTCTTGCCGTAATAGATGCGGATGAGCGTGTCAGAGTCGTCAGGAAAGGTCGCATTGTGGAAATCCATTGAATAAACTAACCATATAATAAATAACAGATGTTTTGTAAATCAGAATGTGCTTGGCGTCCTCTATACGGATGGCTTGTCCCGGCGTTGCTGCTTTTTTTCGCGGCAAAGACTTATGCCCAGGACATAACGGTCAGGTTTGACGGTGTGTCGGTTGAGCAGGCATTGGAACAGTTGAAAAATGAAGACGGTCTGTCGTTTGTCTTTAAGACATCTGATGTCGACCTTGAGGCAAGGGTTGATGCGGAGTTCGAATCCGCGCCTCTTCTTTCTGTACTTGAAGTGATTTTCAAAGGGCAGCCTGTCGGTTTTGAAATAAACGGAAAGATGGTCAGGATTTCCAGAATCAAGACAGGAAAGACTCCTGACAGGCAGGCAAATACCGTCGTAAAAGGAAAAATCACGGATTTTTCTGGTGATCCGGTTATGGGAGCCGGAGTGCTTGTAAGAGGTTCGCATATCGGAACGGTCAGCGATATGGACGGCAATTATTCCATAGAGGTATCGGCCGGTGATACGTTGTCGTTTTCAAGTCTTGGGTATGAGAGCGTGGATATTGTGGTGGGGAAGTCTTCCGGTATTGACGTAGTCCTCAATGAACAGCTGAACGGACTGGATGAAGTGGTTGTCATAGGTTATGGAGAAATGAAGAAAAGCGATCTGACCGGAGCGGTGGCATCGGTAAAACCCGGAGACCTTCCTATGTCGTCCAATACTTCGATTGCGCATATGCTGTCAGGGCGTGCCGCCGGAGTGAGTGCCGTGCAGACCAGTGCCCAGCCTGGAGGCGGTGTGGAGATTCTTGTGCGCGGCGCCGCATCTACAGGTGCCGGCAATGAGCCGCTTTATATTATAGACGGATTTCCTGTCAGTTCAAGCGGGGTGGAGCCGGCAAGCGACAACAGATATTCTGATTTCGGTTCAAGGAATCCTCTCAATTCTTTGAACCCTAATGATATAGCTTCCATAGAGATCCTTAAGGACGCGTCTTCTACTGCCATATACGGTGCACGTGCCGCCAATGGTGTTATAATAATCACCACAAAGAAAGGGCGTGAAGGCAGGCCTGTTGTCAGCTATAGCGCGAACTACGGAATTCAGCAGATAGCAAACAGGATTGTTATGATGAATGCGTCAGACTTTATGGCAGAGGCGAACAGATTCGCTGAAGAGAAATGGTATTATGACAACAGGATATATCCTTACGGCAATACCGATCCGTCCACGGTCACTGTAGGGATGAACCTCCCGTATACTCCTCAGCAGATAAAGGATGCAGGTGATGGAACCGACTGGTATGATCTTGTAACGCAGGACGGGATGATTCACCAGCATAACATTTCCGTAGCCGGAGGGACTAAAGGTCTCAAATATATGGCATCATTCAATTTCTACGATCAGAACGGTGTTGTCAGAAACTCCGATTTCACGAGATATACGGGCCGTGTAAATATTGAGCATAAGATAGGAAAGATATTTACCTATGGGATAAATGCCTCTCAGAGTTATATAAAATCATCCAACATCCCTTTGGGTACGGAGGATTTTGAGAATTCCGGGCTGCTCAATTCGGCCTTGTCGTATGACCCTACGGTGGCGGTACGTGACAAAGACGGGAACTACAACATAAGTCCTTTGATGACTACGGTCCCAAATCCTGTGTCTATGCTTGAAATAGAGGATTATACGGCTACCAAACGTCTTCTTGCCAACGCTTTTGTGCAGGCTGATATAATAAAGGGGCTTAAGCTGCGTCTAAATCTCGGAATAGACGACCAGACCGGCACCAGAAACGCGTATTTGCCGAAGACCACGTTATATGGACGACAGGAGGGTGGAAAGGCCAGCAAAAGTATGGCTTCCCGTCAGGACAAGCTGATTGAAGCCACATTGCATTACAGTCTTGATGTGGACGGCAGGCACCGTCTTAATCTTCTTGCGGGATATTCCTGGCAGGATTTTTTGACAGAGGGTATGGCTGCATCCAATTCCCAGTTTTTTACTGACCTCTATAAATACAATTCTTTGGGCTCAGGTGAAAACCAGAGGCCCACAGTAAGTTCGGACAAGTCCAGGACTGTGCTTGTGTCATATTTCGGAAGGGTCAATTATAATCTTTTGGACAGGTATCTGTTTACATTTACGATGCGCGTTGACGGGTCAAGCAAATTCGGTGCGAACAACAGGTATGGATTTTTCCCTTCGGGAGCATTTGCGTGGCGTATCAACAATGAAAATTTCCTGAGGGATTTCAAGCCTCTGTCTGATCTCAAGCTCAGGCTAAGTTTCGGACAGACAGGAAACAGCAATATCGGCAATAACGCGTTTGAATACTATACGTCTGCCTGGCACCAGTATGTCTTCGGCAGCGGTGTCAGTACAGGTATGGCAAAATCGCAGATAGCGAATCCGGATCTTAAATGGGAGACAACCACTGAATTGAACCTTGGGCTTGATTTCGGATTTTTCGGACAGCGTTTGAGCGGAACGGTAGAGTATTTCAACAAGGAAATCAAGGATCTTCTCGGCTATAGAACCCTGAAGTCATTTATGGAGGTAAGCCGGGTGGCATCCAATATCGGTAAAACGAAAAGTACCGGAGTGGAGCTGACTCTAAGAAGCCGTAATTTTGTCGGTGCGTTCAGGTGGGACACGGAGTTTACGCTTACGCGCTACAGGGACAGATGGAAAGAACACAATCCTGAAGACGAACTGAAACCGTGGCAGAAGTCAGATGACCCTATAAGGGCCCATTACGGCTATATTTCAGACGGTATACTCGGCATAGGAGAGACGCCTCCGTCTTCAATGCCTGCCCTTCTGCCGGGACAATACAAGGTAAAGGATGTTGACGGATATGTCCGTGATGACTTCGGCAATCTGGTAACTGACGATAATGGTAACATACAATATCTCGGAAGACCTGACGGTATCATAGATGAGGCTGATATCGTATATCTTGGAACATACGATCCCGGTTTTTCCATAGGATTCGGAAATGTGTTCGAGTACAAGGGCTTTGATCTTAGCATTTTCTTTTATGGAATGTTTGACAGAATAGTGAACAATGCGACAAGAGGCAAATATTCCATACCTGAAATCCGACGTATCCTGAACGGACAGAATATGATGTATGAGGTGAAGGACAGATGGTCGAAAGATAATCCTGATTCAAAATTGCCGTCTGGTTTTGTCAGTGTATATCCGCAGCCTTCCGATTATCTGTGGGAAGATGCCTGGTTCATAAGATGTAAGAACATAACATTCGGTTACACGTTCCCGTCAAGATGGGTGGGGAAGGTTTTTTCAAAGGCAAGGATTTTTGTCGATTTTTCCAATCCCTTTGTAATAACCGGATATACCGGCAATGACCCGGAAACCGATTTCAAGGCCGGTTATCCTAATCAGAGGACCTATATGTTCGGTATAGATGTAACTTTTTAAAACCAGATTCAAATGAGAAATATAATATATGTGATTGCCGCAATTGCGGTTGTGTATTCCTGCGGGCTTGATGTGGATGTATATGACCAGCTGACTCCGTATAATGCCCTGAACACGGAAGATGATGTGAAGGCGGCTGTTACGGGAATCTACCACGAACTCCGCGGAGGCGGGTGGAATGCCTACAATTGCGCCTGGGGTTCTTTGCTGACTATGCAGGTGGGGTGTACGGATGAGTGCGACTGCAACTGGAACTGGGATGTCCAGATGGATTTTCTGTGGAAAGCCGAAACTGCTGATATGGGGATTTTCTATAATGAGATGATGCCGGCTGTTACAAAGGCCACATCCCTGATTGAACGCTTGAAACCGGTTAAGATATCAGCTCCGTTCAAAAGGCAGTGTACGGCTGAACTGCGATGCCTTAGGGCTATATGGGCTTATGACCTTTATGACTTGTATGGTCCGGTCACTATCGTTTCGGATCCTGGTATCGCGCTTGATCCTGGTGCGGCGGATTCCTGGCAGCCGGAACGCCCTTCCGTAGAATGGTATGTGGGCTTTGTCGCACGTGAACTTAAAGAGTGTCAGGAACATCTCAAGAAGGCGTCCGAGCTGGCGTCATCGGAGTACGGCAGGATGACAAAAGGGATAGCGCAGATGTATCTGCTTAAATTGTTTCTTCATGAAGCCGGCCAGGAGATGCATTACAGAAGCGGGAATAAGGACAAGGCGAAGATATGGTGGGAACGTGTTGACTCTATAACATCTGTGATGCAGAGGGAAAACCAATATTCTTTGCAGAAAGATTATATGTCTATATGGTCTCCTTCAAACCAGAGGAATTCGGAGGTCATATTTCCTGTTCCGAATTTCCCTGTAGGAGGATTGGGGAATGTCTTTCTTGCCCACGCGCTGCCTGCTGACTATGTGTCCAGGGACGGTGTTCCGCTTACCAGATGGGGTGGTTTTTTGGTCCCGTGGGATTTTTATGACTCTTATGATCCCAAAGACAAACGCCGGAATGCCCTGCTCGCATCGTATTGGAACGGGCGCAAGGTGGTGGACCTTCGGAAAGAGTATGTCGGAAAACCTGGTGCCGTGCCGATGAAATATCAGGAAAACCCGAATACTACCGGTCAATGGGATGCAAGCGAATATGTCATCAACAGGTATGCTGAAGTCATACTTGCGAGGGCGGAAGCTCTCAATGAACTTTATGGTCCTGTTGATGAGGCAAAACAGCTTCTTCATTCGATAAGGTCGCGGGCTTTTGACAATTATGACGGCAGCGGTTATCAGAAAGAGATAGATGCAATCGGTGACAAGGATGTGTTCAGGGACATAATTCTTGCCGAGAGAGGCTGGGAATTCTGCTGGGAGGGTATGAGGCGGCCGGATCTGATAAGGCACGGCAAGCTGATTTCCAACGCCCGTGAAAGAGGGAAGGTAATGGCGGAAGAAAAGCATATACTTTATGCCATACCCCAGTCTGCAATATATGAGAACCCTAATATAAAAAACAATTCCGGTTTTTGATGGAACTGTAAGTTAATAACATAGATGGAACAGTTCTGAAATAGGACGTTCCTGGACTAAAAACTCTAATGCAATGAAAAAGATTATGTTTTTTGCAGCGGCAGCTGCGATGACGGCTGTCTCCTGCAATGGACTGGAAGGGAACAGCAATGTAAAAGACCCGGTCATAGGAGAGATCGATGTAATCGAACCGTGGGATCTGGAGAACATTGAACTTGATTACGGGAATCAGTCGAAAACTTTGAATTTTGAATGGTCGTCTGAAGACAGCGGAACTTCATATTCCATACTTTTCAGTCTTGACGAGGAATTTTCCGGTGTTGAGAGGGTGGAGTGCGATGGTACTTCTATTTCTTTGACGCATCTTGAACTGGATAATCTGCTCGCATCTCTCGGAGTCGGTGAGTATCGTCAGGGGGAAGTATTCTGGTGTGTCGAAGGAGTCAACGGTAATTCGTCCTCACGCAGTGAAGTCAGGAGTATGAGGCTGCTCCGTTTTTATAAGCCTTTCTCCGATCCACGTGACGGTGAAATGTACCGTGTAATGCGCAGTGCGGATGCGATGACAGGTGAATATGCGGTCTGGCTCGCGGACAATATGCGTGCGACTGAATATTCTGACGGCACGATTCTGACGGACGAAGATGTCAAGTTCTATGTCCCTGTGGACGGTGAGGATGACGGAATTACTGCTGTACTTGGAGGATATTATTCCTGGACAGCGGCTGTCCGTGGAGAAAATGGCGCCGAATACGGCGAAAAGATACAGGGTATCTGCCCGTCAGGGTGGCATGTGCCGACCAGACAGGAATGGGAATATCTTATCAACAACACTCCGGACAACACTCAGCCTGGGGAAGCGTTGAAAGACAAAAACTATTGGGATGCCGGAGCGGAAAACAAGAATACTCTCGGATTCAATATTGTGGGTGCCGGTTATATCTGGGAACCTGTAAAGGACAATCCTGTCATCGAGAAAGGAAGTTTCACATATTTCTGGACATCCACGGTACCTCAGGAAGGTGATTCGATACCTTGGGATCCTGATCCTGCGTTGTTCCCGACCCAGGCGCTTACATTCGCGTTCAACAAAAATGATCACGGGGCCGCGCTCTACCCTTATAACAGGCAGAGGGGGTTCAATGTCCGCTGTGTACTTGATTGACAGAAATTTCGTATATGAGGATAATGAAAAAGCTGACGGCTGTCGTCCTTATGGTATTCTGTGTCCTGTCCGGCTGCAATGGCCGGCAGGATGCTGAAGACGAAATGCTTGCCGCTGCCCCTCCTATGGGATGGAACAGTTGGATCTGTTTCGGGACTTCCGTTACTGAGGATGAGGTGAAGGCCAATGCTGACTATATGTCAGCAAACCTGAGAGAATACGGTTGGGAGTATGTCGTTATAGATGCCGGTTGGTATGCACCCGGGATGGTCACTTTAGAACAGTATGAAAGCCCTTGTCCGGAGCAGCTTATAGATGCGTACGGAAGACTTGTCCCCGATCCCGAAAAATATCCTTCTTCAGCCGGCGGGAAAGGGCTGGCTCCGCTTGCGGATTATGTGCATGGCATAGGCCTGAAGATAGGACTTCATATTATGAGAGGGATTCCGGTTCAGGCTGTGGAGATGGATACGCCTGTAAAAGGTACAGTATATACGGCACGTGATATAGCGGATATCAACTCGAGGTGTGACTGGTATTCCGGATTTTATGGAATTGATATGAGCAGGCCGGGTGCTCAGGAATATTATGATTCCATATTTGAATTGTATGAATCCTGGGGCATAGATTATATCAAGGCTGACGATATGCTTTCACCGGTGTATGCCAGTGATGAGATCGGTGCTGTGGCCTCGGCTGTATCCAGAATGGGGCGTAAGGTTGTAATGAGCCTCTCTCCTGGACCGGCACCTGTTGAAAATATTGCTGATCTGCGCAGAAGCGCGCAGATGTGGCGTATATCAGAGGATTTCTGGGACAGCTGGGATTCGCTTAAAGAGCAGTTTTCGCTATGCCGCAAATGGCAGGGATATGCAGTGCGGGGGCATTGGCCTGATGCCGATATGCTTCCGGTCGGTCCTATGGCAAGACGTGCGATGCGTGGCGGGCCTCGTCCGACAAATTTTACGGAAGCTGAACAATATACTTTGATGACATTGTGGGCTATGTTCCGCTCTCCGCTTATGATAGGATGTAATCTGCCCGAGATTGACGATTTTACGCTTAAGCTTCTGACCAATGGGAAAGTCTTGGAAATCAATCAGAATTCTGTCTGTAACAAGGAGCTTTTTGCTCGTGGTGACATCATCGCCTGGTATGCCAGGAGCGCAAACGGGAAATCGCACTATGTGGCGGTCTTCAATACAGGGGATTCCGATGCCGAAGATTTCAGTTTCGCACTGGATGAAATAAATTTTACCGGTGATGCGGAAATAACCGAACTGTGGTCCGGAGAGGAAGTGAATGTTAAAGATTGTGCCATATCGTGCGGAATAGATGCCCACGGAGTGAAACTGTTTGAAATAAATTTAAAGGATAGGAAATGAAAATAACTTGCAATATAATACGGTGTGCATTATGTGCCGCTGTGTCTCTGACGCTGGTCTCCTGCCATGACATAGAAGGTTCGACAGCAAACAGGGAAGATGATGTTGTCCTCCCTGAACCGTCTGATACCTGGCTTCTGCATAGTTTTGATAAAATTTCTGATTATGCCGGGTGTCCCCCTGCCAACAGGGCTGAAATCATACTTATGAGGAATGAAAACGAACATCTGCAGCTCGTTGTTGCCACTGCCGGCAATGAGCCGCTCGATATTGAACGTGACGGCAAGCCGGATGCAGTTGAATTCAGGTGCAGGGAAGTCAAAAGCTTTGGTGTCCTGGCAGATGATGTCCTTGTACCTTGCGGTGACAGGATAAGACCGGAGAAAAACATCCTGAAAGTCTGGCTTTCGTTCAAGGCTCTTTCGGACGCTCCTGCAGGAACACATACAGAAGTGATACGTTTCCGCAATTCAAAATGTGAATACGCGGTGGCGGTTGATGTGACGGTCGTTGATGCCGGACTTCCGGAGACACCGGCTATCCCGTCCGTATTCGGTATAAATCCGGACAATATTATGCTTGACGGGCTGACCGGACTTCAGAAGATTGAAGCGAGAAAAAAGGTTTCTGACCTTTTGCTGGAATATAGGGTGTCTCCGTATTTTTCAACCTGGATTTCAGGCACGATGAAGACTGAATGCAGTTCTTCTCCGTATCCTTGGGATGATGACAGGACCTGGGAATATCTTAAAGACCCGCGTTTCGTCAGGGTTGCATTGCCGTTTCACGGGCTGGATGATATGCAGCTTGAGGCTATGCTTGCGCGTGCTGATGCGGAAGGGATTCTTGACAAGGCCTTTTTCTATGTGTGGGACGAGCCTACGGTGCAGGCTGAATACGATCAGATCAGGGCTATGGGAGACAGGCTTCACGGATATTCTGAAAAAGCGGAAATAATAACTACTTTTTATTGCGGGAAGGATAAAAGCGACGACATCTTTGGCGTATTCGATATTCTTGACGGTGCGACAGATATTTTCTGCACTGGAGTCTGGTCCCTTCAGTCCAATGAGGCAAGGTCTGAAATGTGCAGGGCTAAGCTTAAGAACGGTCAGGAGTGGTGGCAATATGTCTGTATGTCGGATTATCCCGGACTGGCTTTAAATTCCAGCGGCATAGCCAATAGGGCATTGATGTGGAGATGCTGGAAAGAAAGGACCACAGGGTTCCTTTATTGGGTTGTGAATTCGTTCAGCAGTATGAAGCCGCTGAAGCCAAGGGCGGATCTGCCTGACGGAGACGGAATCCTTGTGTACCCGGGAGAACCTTTCGGTGTTGATGAGCCGTGTGTTTCCGTACGCCTTGAAAGATGGCGTGACGGCGTCGAGGATTACGATATGCTTGAGATGTATGCCTTGAAAAATGGTAGGGAAGCTGCGGAAGCATTGCTGCAGAATGTCTATAAGAATCCGTCCTTGTTTACGGACAATCTGAAATATGTCACGGCTCTGCACAACAGGCTTGTCAGAGGTTATTGAAAAAAGTTCAGGATGCAGGTTATCATCAAAATCTGCATCCTGAACTTTTTGTGGCAATCCCGCTTTAAGATGATTATCTGCGTACTGCAGGGGTGAATATCGAGGATGTGTCGATTACGATATGACCGTCCGAGATTGTGATATCCGCGATATGCAGGATGCGCGGATTTACATTTTCTTCATCTTTGTGCGAATGGAATACATAGTGCATATTTCCCTTGCGGTCTTTGAATACGCTTCCGTGCCCTGTGCCTTTGAGTCCGTTTGATGGTTTGCACAGAATCGGATCCGCGTTTTTGACCCATCCTCCTTCCGGGCTGTCTGCGGTTGCATAGCCCACTCCATAGTCCTGTGACTGAAAATGGTTGGCGGAATATATCAGATAATATGTACCGTCCTTTTTCAGTACGGTAGGACCTTCTGCCACACGTGCCATCTTCCTCTCCCACGGGAGTTCCGCGGAAATACATTCTTTTAGTGTTTCAGGATGAATGTGCATCCAGTCGTCCGTAAGTTCGGCGCACCAGATGACATTCCCTCCGGTAAATCTGACAAAATAAAGATATGCTTTTCCGTCGGTATCTATGAAAAGTGACGAGTCTATGGCCTTTTCTTCAAACATCGGCTCCTGTATGTCCTGTCTGAACGGACCTTCCGGAGAATCGGAGACCGCTACGCATATATGCTCTTCCGCGCTGTAGAAAAGATAGAATTTACCGTTGTCTGGATTCTGATATACCTCCGGTGCCCAGAACCATTTCTCTCCGTATGAATCGTCTTTTGAAAGTGCCTTGTGAGGACAGAGCTGCCATTTTCCCAAATTTCTGGAACTGTATACATCAAAGCCGCCTGAACCTCCGGTCCCGTATGCATAGTAAAGTCCGTTGTGGTAAAAAATGAACGGATCCGCCAGGGCAAGAGGCTTGTCCGGAGCTTTCCCGTCTGTCGGCAATGCGCATAAAATCGCGCATAAGGCGATGGATGTTAAAAATCTGTACATATAGCAACAATGTTTTGTCTGCAAAAGTAAAAAAATCTTCGTCCCGTTGCCACTGTGTTCGTACACATTTGGCACAAAAATAAATTGGTTAAAGGAAAATCTTAATTATATTTGCGTGATATTTAACAATTAAAGACAAAGATGAAAAAAATGTTTCTCGTATTGCTGTCCGTCTGTGCTGCCTTAAGTGCACAGGCACAGGAGACGACCAGCACTGTCAGTGTCAAGAAACCTGGCAACCCTGCCGTTACTTATGAACTTCAGGATAAAGGCGACGGAATGCTCAAGGCCGATTCTGAGCTTCCCGTCATGATAACGAGGAAGACTTCCTGTAAAGACGGCGTATGCGGAATAGAAGTTACTGTCGCAGCATCGGAAAGAGTATATTTCAGCTATGAGGAGGTGATGTCGTCCGGGTTTGACCACAACGGCTGCCTTTTTTATATGCCCGGATTCTGGTACAGGAAAAACCTGCGTTCTCCTGACCGCGCTCCGTCTTTCCACACCAGCGACAGCTGGCAGGTACGTGAAGACCGTCTGAGTGCACCTCTGACAGGTATCTTCAATGAGGCTGACGGGAAATATTATACTGTCCTCCGGACGGATGAACATGATGTTGAGGCCCTTTCCGCCCATAATTATGGTGAAGCGATACTCGGAGGGCCGACATCTATAGGATTTACCGGATTCCGCAATGTAGGCGGCAAGGCTTCACTGGTGTATGGATTCCCGTACAGTGAAGCTCCGAAAAGCTATATCCGCAAACTGACCCTTGCACCTGCAGTGCAGACTTTCTACAAGCTTGAGGCAGGTGAAAGCATTTCAATACATTGGGAAGTGAAAGCGGGGCAGGCTGAAGATTATTCAAGTTTTGTAGCCGATGTATGGAACCGTTCGTACGATGCTTTCCGTCCTCAGCCGGTCCATACCGGATATGGGGAGGAAAAGGCCAAGGAAGTTCTTGCTGATTTCTTCCGTGCGAGCTATGTAGGTGACTATGACGTCAAATTCTATTCTGGTATCCATCTTGAGACGGCGACTTGTGCCAGCAGAGGGCTGATGGAGGTCGGATTTATCGGCCGCGTGCTTCTCAATGCCTACAACGCCCTTGAATATGGCGACTCCAAAGGTGACAGCAGGCTTGTTGAGGATGCCGTATCGGTGTTTGACAGTTTCCTTGAATACGGATTCACCCCGAACGGATTTTTCCGCGAATCAGTTGATTTTGAGAGAGGAAATGAAACTTCTGTCTACAGTATCCGCCGCCAGTCGGAAGGAGTATATGCGATACTGAATTATCTCTCTTACGAGAAATCCAAAGGCCGCAGACACCCTGAATGGGAGGCCCGTATGCACAGGCTGCTTGACAATTTCCTCAGGCTCCAGAACCCTGACGGAAGTTTCCCGCGCAAATTCGACGACAATCTGAAGGTCATAGACCCTACTGGCGGAAGCACTCCGTCCGCAACCCTTCCTCTTGCTATGGCCTATAAATATTTCCGTGACAAATCGTACCTCGCATCAGCGAAGGCTACGGCTGACTATCTGGAGAAAGAACTTATTTCAAAGGCTGATTATTTCTCGTCGACCCTTGATGCTGACTGCGAGGACAAGGAAGCCTCCCTGTACGCGTCTACGGCTATGTACTATATGACATTTGTAACCAAAGGAAAGGAACGCGCCCGGTATGCTGACCTGTGCCGCAAGAGTGCCTATTTTGCACTTTCGTGGTATTATCTGTGGGATGTGCCTTTCGCCCAGGGCCAGATGCTCGGGGATGCCGGATTCAAATCGCGCGGCTGGGGAAATGTCTCAGTGGAGAACAACCATATAGACGTTTTCATATTTGAGTTCGCCGCAATTCTTGACTGGCTGTCGGCTGAATATGGGGACAGCCGTTTCGCGGAGTTCTCCGAAGTCATAAGGACTTCTATGCTTCAGCTTATGCCGACAGACGAAAGCCATTTCAATATAGCCAAGCCTGGATATTATCCTGAGGTGGTGCAGCATACGGCCTGGGACTATGGCCGCAACGGCAAAGGTTTCTACAACAATATTTTTGCACCGGGATGGACAGTCGCTTCATTGTGGCAGATGCTCAGTCCGGAGCGCGTACCGGAATATTTTTTCGGCAGATAGAGGACGGTTACAATAAATTCAATTGATAGATATGAAAAAGATATTGATTGCTGCAGTGGCACTCTGTGTGACACTCAGTGCACAGGCACAATGGCAGACTCTGTTCAACGGAAAGAATCTGAAAGGATGGAAGAAGATCGGCAATGCTGAATTCCGTGTCGAGAACGGAGCGATCGAAGGAATCAGCAGATATGGCACTCCGAATTCTTTCCTCAGGACAGAGAAGGAATACGGTGACTTCATACTTGAAATGCTGTTCAAGATGGATGAGCGCATCAATTCCGGAGTGCAGTTCAGAAGTCACGTGATTGATGGACGCGTACGCGGCTACCAGTACGAAATGGATCCTTCCGCAAGGGCCTGGACCGGAGGAATATATGATGAGGGACGTCTCGGATGGCTGTATCCTCTGACAGTCAATCCTGCGGCAAAGGATGCTTTTGTGCACGGTGACTGGAACAAGCTCCGTATTGAGGCTATAGGAGGCCGTCTGCGTACCTGGATCAATGGAGTACCTGCTGCTGACGTGCTTGACGACAGGGATGCTTCAGGATTTATCGCCCTCCAGGTGCACGAAATCTATTATGAAGGTCTTGAGGATTCCAAAGTGTACTGGAAAGATATCCGTATTATGACTGAAAACCTTGAATATGAAGCATATCCGGAGAACGGTATCGCCCAGAACAACTGTGTCCCTAATACTATTTCCGAGCGTGAGGCAGAAGAGGGCTGGAAATTGCTCTGGGACGGACGTACTACAGACGGATGGCGCAGCCATAAGTCTCCTGAGTTCCCTTCCAAGGGATGGCATATCTCTGACGGGATGCTTGTTGTGGAGAAGGCTGACGGTGCTGAGTCCGGAAATGGAGGCGATATCATCACAAAGGAAAAATATGGCAATTTCATACTTTCCGTAGAGTTCAAGATTACTGAAGGGGCCAACAGCGGCATCAAGTATTTTGTGAATCCTGACATCAACAGCGCGGCCGGAGGTTCTGCCATAGGATGTGAGTTCCAGGTTCTGGATGATGAGAAACATCCTGATGCGAAGCTCGGAGTCAAAGGAAACAGGACTCTCGGATCATTGTATGACCTTATTCCGGCACCGGCTGACAAGCCTTTCCGCAAAGGATTCTTCAACAAGGCTACTGTCATAGTCAACGGTGATCACGTTGAGCACTGGCTCAATGATGTCAAAATCGTTGAATATGACCGCAATTCCGCCCAGTGGGATGCTCTTGTGGCATACAGCAAATATAAGAACTGGGTGAATTTCGGCAATTTTGAAAAGGGACATATCCTTATCCAGGACCACGGGGATGAGGTATATTACAAGAATATCAAAATCAAAGAACTGGACTAATAATCTAAAATTGACTCAATATGTCGGATAACAAGTTGTCACGCAGGGGATTCCTGCAGAGCGCGGCAGTGCTCGGAGGTGCTGCCCTGATGCCGTCGGTGGTGATGGGGCGTGGAAAATCCGGGGCGTCGGCGGTGAAGCCAAAGAAAGTAGGTGCAAACGATAAGGTCAAGGTCGCCCTTATCGGTATCGGAAACCGCGGAAATGAGGTGTCAAAACAATTCCGTGATACCGGACTTTGCGATATAGTCGCTCTGTGCGATGTCGATATGGGAGCAAAACATACCCGTGAGATAGAAGCTATGTTTCCGGGTGTGCCTAAATACAGGGACTTCCGCAAGCTCTTTGACGAGATGGCGTCCAAGATAGATGCCGTTATGGTGGCTACTCCGGACCATAGCCATTTCCCTATCTGTATGGAAGCGATGAGCCACGGGATCCATGTGTATGTGGAGAAGCCTCTGGCGCGTACTTTCTATGAGTGCGAACTGCTTATGCAGGCGGAGAAGAAGTACGGGGTTGTCACTCAGATGGGCAACCAGGGACACTCTGAAGGCAATTATTTCCAGTTCAAGGCCTGGAAGGAAGCCGGAATAATCAAAGATGTGACAGAAGTTACCGCACACATGAACAATGTGCGCCGCTGGCACAAATGGGATCCGAAGATGATGAATTATCCTAAGGCCGAGCCTGTTCCGTCAACCCTTGATTGGGATACCTGGCTCGGTACGGCACAGGAGCACGCATACAACCACGACTACCACAACGGACAGTGGAGATGCTGGTATGACTTCGGAATGGGTGCTCTGGGAGACTGGGGAGCTCATATCCTGGATACAGTACACGAATTCCTCGATCTTGGACTTCCTGTGGAGGTGAATCCTCTTTATCTCAAGGACCACAACAGGTTCTTCTACCCGATGTCATCGACATTGCTTTTCCGTTTCCCTGAAAGACAGGGTATGCCGGCTGTCGACATTACCTGGTATGACGGTCTGGACAATATTCCTGCCGTCCCTGAAGGATATGGCGTTTCGGAGCTTGACCCTAACATACCTTCCGTTGCAGGCGGCAAGATCCAGGCGGCCAAGCTCAACCCGGGCAAAGAGATATATTCAAAGGAACTGACATTCAAGGGAGGTTCGCACGGAAGCACTCTTTCTATCATTCCTGATGAAAAGGCCAAGGAATGGGAGTCCAGGCTTCCTGAGGTGCCGGAGAGTCCGTCAAACCACTATGCCAATTTCCTTCTTTCTGTAATGGGCAAGGAAAAACCTCGTTCTCCTTTCTCTATAGCGGGTCCTCTCAGCCAGGTTTTCTGTCTCGGAGTGATCAGCCAGTGGACAGGGGAGCGTATCCTGTTTGACAGACAGACCAAGCAGATTACAAACAATCCTCTTGCAAACCAGCTGCTGTGGGGTGCCCTTCCGCGCAAGGAATGGGAGAAATTCTATAATTTGTAGTTATCTTTGCCGTCCCGGGAAAGACCGGCCCTTAAATATTACGATATGAAAGATACGTTGATAACTGCAAATGCAAAGAGACGTGAACTATGGATAATCGCAGGCTGCTTTATTGCAGCCTGTCTTATGAATGTATATGCCATAGTCACCTACCACAGACCCTGGACGGAGTTTTTTTCCCAGATAGGATATGTGATTGTCATATCATTGGGGATATATGCAGTCCAGTGGATTGTACGTCTGATCGTCCTGGCGGTCATCAGGATATTCAGGTCATTGTCCAGATAGCCATACCTGCTCTTGAAAGTCTGATCGCTATGGAATTCATCTACAGTACAAGGAACAGTGACGCGCCTGTCGCATTCGCCTCTTTTGAGGCTATGCACACTGTATTCGAGATGGTTGCGGTGCACGTGGAAGAGTCTCAGGCAAGGAGTCTTGCGGAAGACATACGGAAATATATCGGGAATGCGGAAAAGATTTTGAACCGCCACGACCCGGAAAGCGTATTCGCGGCTATAAATTCCTCAAAAGGTCCTGTACAGGTGGATGATGAGACATTTGCCCTGCTTCAGTTCTGCGATGTCTTCCGCAGGAGCACTGACGGATATTTTGACATTTCATCCCTGTCGGAAAAAAGTATCTCTCCTGCTTATTCCCTTGATGCGGATTCAAGGAGCGTTACATTGGCTGACGGGGGGATCGTGCTGGATGCGGGAGGGTTCGGCAAGGGCTATGCCCTTGACCATATAAGGAAAATGATTCAGAATGCAGGAGTGAAAGACGTTCTTGTCAATTTCGGGGACAGTTCCGTGACGGGTATGGGGACACATCCTTTCGGTGACGGATGGAAGGTCGCATCATCCCGCGGTGAAGGCAATTTCATCCTGAGGGACTCCTCGCTTTCTGTTTCGGGGCTGAGACCGGACGGTTCTGCCCATATAATCAATCCCAAAAACCGCAGAGTTGTCTCAGGAAGCGGGATGATAGCGGTTGAAGGACGGTCGGCATTTGTCTGTGAGGTGCTTTCTACCGCACTGTATTCGGCTCCGGCTGAGATGCGGAGCAGTATTATCGCTGAATTTGAAGGTTATTGTTACAAAGAAATAAAACAGATATATGGATAGAAGAGAGTTTATGAGACGTTTCGGCAACCTTGGAGTTGCCTCCCTTGCCCTGTCATCGGTTCCATGGCTCAAAGGATGTACTTCTGCAGGACAGGAGGAAATCCGTGACGGCCGTGTACGTTTCGGAATCATAGGTGCCGGATCGCGTGGGCGGTATCACATGCAGAACCTGAAGAATGTTCCTCAGGCTGAGATTGTCGCATTGTGTGACAACTATGCTCCGAGTATGGAGGCTGCCGCGCGTATCGCTCCCGGAGCAAGACGGTACGAGGATTACCGGAGCCTTCTTGAAGACAAGGAGGTGGATGCGGTCATCATAGCCCTTCCTCTCAATCTGCATTACAGGGTTGCCCTTGATGCGTTCTCGGCAGGGAAGAATGTGCTTTGCGAGAAAGCTATGGCCTATACTATGGAAGAATGCAAGGATATGTATCTCCGCGGACGCGCTTCAGGTAAAATATTCTTCGTAGGGCAGCAGAGACTGTTCGACACGAAATACATCAAGATAATGGACGCTGTCCGCAGCGGCGAATTCGGACCTGTGGTTAATGTACGCAACTACTGGTACCGCAACCATGACTGGCGCAGGGAAGTGCCTTCACCTGAATATGAAAGGCATATCAACTGGCGTCTGTACAGGGAATATTCAAGAGGTCTGATGACCGAACTTGCCTGCCATCAGCTTCAGAACGGTACATGGGCATTGGGTATGCTCCCGTCTCAGGTTATGGGTACCGGAAATATAATATACTGGAAGGACGGCAGGGAAGTCTTTGACAGTGTCAGCACAATCTATACTTTCCCGAACGGGGTCAATATGACGTTCGAGTCTGTCATATCCAACAAGCATTTCGGTATGGGTGAATATATTATGTGCAAGGATGCTACCGTGGACCTGGCCAATGGGCGTCTTTATATGGAAGACCCGAAACCACGCAGCGGAATACGTCAGCTTGTCGGGGACATTGAGCAGGGAATTTTCAGCAATTCAGTCTTTGCAGGTACCAGCTGGTCGGCAGAGAATGCTTCTTCCGATCCGGGAGTCTCAATTATGCCGGATGCGGCAGGGGACGGCTCCATAGAGATGCTTCAGGCTTTCTGCCACAGTATCCTTACCGGACGTCAGCCTGACCATGTCCTTGAAGAGGCATATTACGGTTCAATCCTGTGTCTTCTCGGAGACGAGGCCATACTTCAGCAGAAGACTCTGTCCTTCCCCGAGCATCTTAAGATTTGACAGTTCCGTCATTCGATTACAAGTCCGTCGTAGGCAGGCCTTATGCCCTCGGGAAGTTCATTGCAAAGGTCTTCATAGCAGGGTAGCCTGTGCGACAGATGAGTGAGCCAGCAATGCCTTGCACCTGTTCTACGGGCTATTGCAATCGCTTCCTCCAAAGAGAAATGGGAGATATGCCTCCCTCTTTTGACGCAGTTTATCACAAAATGGTCAAGCCCTTCCAGCTTGGCAAATTCGCTCTCCGGAATGAAGTTCATGTCGGTACAGTATGCGATGTCACCGAATCTGTAGCCGAGTACCGGAAGATTGCCGTGCATCCCTCTTATCGGTATTATTGTGGCCTGTGGCTTGTCACGGTGCAGATCTTTATTTTCTGTATATATATGCTCATATCCTTTGCCTGATACCCATATAAGCCTGTCTGAATGGTCGTTCGGCTGGACGGCAAAAGGCTTGTCGTCTATATGATGGATATGCCATTCCGGTGCTCCCGGGTATTTGTCCTGTTCGAATGCGTATGAATATTCCCTTTTTAGAGACTCTTCAACATATTTCTCACAGTATATTTCAGCAGGCAGCCCTTCAATATAATTGAACGCTCTCACATCATCCAGTCCTCCTGTGTGGTCCTTGTGGTTGTGGGTCAGAAGGATGGCGTCAAGATGGGATATTCCGGCGCGCAGCATCTGGTACCTGAAATCAGGACCTGCATCCACGAGGATATTCAGCCCTCCGTACTCCACAAATGCCGATGACCTGAGCCTTTTGTCCATAGGATCGGCCGAAAGGCATACGTCACATCTGCAGCCTATCATAGGGATGCCCTGTGATGTACCTGTACCGAGAAATGTAAGTTTTGCCTTATCCATAATATCCTTGTCTGACCGTCTGCGTCTAAATGATTACATCAGTTATCTGTCCGACTTCCTTCTCGTTGTATGGACGTTCGATCCTGATATAGTTGCCTGTATATCCGAACATCTTCCCGTTGTGGTCGGAACTTTCAAACAGGACTTTCTCTTTGACTCCCTTGTTTGAGGAAATGAATTCATTGTGCAGTTCCGCACACAGCTTCTCGAGCCTTCCGACCCTTTCAGTCTTTATCGAATCCTGTACCTGGTCCTTTCTGGATGCGGCAGGAGTACCTGCTCTGCGCGAATCTGGAAATATATGGATGAAGGCCGGTCTTATCCTGTCCTTCAGAAAATTATATGTCTCCATAAACAGCTCCTCCGTT
>VSOK01000043.1 GCA_009774765.1 Bacteroidales bacterium | reverse complement strand
TATCAATGATAATCTTTACAAATATAAGAAAACCAATAGATTACAAGGATTTTATCCTACCAAATGTCCACCCCGCCCAAATAGATTATGAAAAAATTAATTCTATTGATTTTTGCCACAGGGCTTCTGTGCTCATTCAACGTGTTGCAGAATGAACCTGATTACAAAGATTTCATAAAAGAGCGAAAGGCAATGGCCTCTTTTACGAAAGACCAGATGAGCGCGAAAGTATCCAGGGATTCCAGGAAAGAAGCAAAGCGTTTGGCAAAAGAAGGGTGGACTGTAGCACCTGGAGGTTTGCCGTTGGAACGTCAACTGGACCGTGCATACACTATGCAATATGAATTGGATATGAATACAGGACTGCCTAAATATATACGCGGTGAAGCCCAGACAACAGGAGAAAATTATGATGCCGCTAAAATGCAGGCATCATCGCTGGCAAAGATAGATCTGGCTGGAAATATTCAGACTGAAGTAGCAGCATTGGTAGACATACGTGTCGCTAACAAGCAGATGGCCGCAGAGCAGGCCGCTTCTGTTGCCAATTCTGTTATGGGGGCTAAAAATATTATATCACAAAGCATAGGGCGGACAGTTACTGTTGTGGAAATATATCGTCAATTGCCGAATAAAAATAAAGAAGTACGCTTGATGATTCTATATAATAGTGATATGGCTATGGAGGCAGCCAAGAAAGGAATCAGAGAAGAGATGTCAAAGACAGCTGATAAACTTGTTGACCAGCTGGATACATTGTTGGGATTCTGATGTGATTTTATGCGCACGATTATTTTTACAGTAGTTCTGTTTTTATCTTTGGCAGCCTACGGTCAGAAGACAGTGACAGGATACGGAGAATATACCTATTATGTTCCGGAAAATGTCACGTTGGAACAGGCCCGAAGTATTGCTATCGAACGAGCACGTCTGGATGCCATAGCCAAAGTCTTTGGAACAAATGTTTCCCAGACCAATACTGTCTCTGTACGTAAGGATGGGGAATTGTCGGAAACTGTTTTTAATTCATTTGGAGGAACTGAGGTAAAAGGAGATTGGATAGCCGATTCTAAAAAACCTGAAGTCAATGTGAGATACGACGGGGGAATGGTGATAGTAGAAGTCAAAGTGTGGGGTAAAATACGTGAAAACCCTACAGCTGATTATGATCTGTCCGTCCAG
This sequence comes from Bacteroidales bacterium, assembly GCA_009774765.1. Lineage (GTDB taxonomy): Bacteria > Bacteroidota > Bacteroidia > Bacteroidales > UBA932 > Cryptobacteroides. The sequence goes on along the minus strand of VSOK01000043.1, from coordinate 20,382 downwards.
GTGCTTTGCAATGGTACGGTATGCGAAAGATTCATCGATTGTGATAGGCTGTCTGTTTGTTTCAAGTCTTCTGTAAAGGGCTTTTTATCAATCTTTTTGGTGGATGAAAATGCAAATAGGGCATATTGCCTGCTACCGTATGAAAATGAGGATGGGAAAGCCCGTGCTATAAGTCAGAATAAGACTTATATGTTATTATCCACAGATGATCCTTTGTATCCTTATCACGAAGAGACAATTTTGACTGCAGATAAGCCTGTAGAATATAATCGTCTTGTGTTCATATTCTCAAAAAATCAGTTTTCGATGCCTTTGGCTGATATGGGCTGCTATTTGCCGGAACTTCCGGCATCGGATTTTGTCCATTGGATTCAGAAAAACCGGCTGAAAGATGTTGAAATGCGTGTAATAGAGAAAGTTGTAGAAATTAATAAATAACAGAAATGAAAATTTTTAAATTGATAATATCCTTTGTGATATTTATAGGGAGTATCGTCTGCCCATATTCTCTGAATGCAGAGTCTTATGACGGGTATTCCACAGTCTATGTTATAAGACCTTATATATGGAATGCATTCAACGGAAAATACAATGTCGTTGTCAATGGTGTCCAGGTCGGGAAACTGAAAAATAAACAGTACGTGAAATGTATTGTGCCCTCAGGGGATACGGAAGTGGGAGTAACGTTTAATAATAAGGATGAAATACGTTTTAATACAGAAAGCGGCAAAGAGTATTTTATTGTTATAGATGCATCTGTAGAAGTGACTGGAGGCGGGATGAAAATGAATTTCGGATTCGGTTCAAAGAATAATTTGATGTCGTCGAATCAGACTACCAAAACGACTATATCTGTCTCTAAATATATGGAAGCTTCAGGCAGAGAAATACTGTCGAAATGTAAATTGCTGAATGAAGTTGAAGTGGACCAATATCCTGAAGGTGATGTGGAGTATGATGTCAAGGATGTGACAAAAGAAATTCTGGAGCAGGTTAAGGCAGAGGTGAAAAATCAGGACAAAACTGTGGAGGAATTGGATGAAATCGTAAGAAGCAGTGATGTTGACATTAATGTTCCTGTTACGGGAATCAGTGCCGAAAATACATTTGTATTGATTATCGCAAACGAAAAATATGAGTTTGTAGATGACGTTCAGTTCGCTCTTAATGATGGCGATGCGATGCGGGAGTATTGTATCAAGACGTTAGGTGTTCCGGAACGTCAGGTCTGGTTTTATAAGAATGCATCAGCCGGTATTATAGCAGGAGGAGTAGCCAAGATTGCTCAGGCTATGGATATATTTGATGATGCAAAAGCCATAGTATACTATTGCGGACATGGTATTCCTGACGAGAAGACAGGAGAGGCATATATCGTTCCTACGGATGGTCAGGGTACAAATATTACAACCTGTTATAGCCTTAACAAGCTGTATAAGACATTATCCGATTCCAAAGCTTCAAGCGTTACGTATTTTATGGATGCCTGTTTTACTGGTGCAAACCGCGAAGGATCTATGCTGGTCGCTGCCCGTGGAGTTGCAAGGGAAGCTAAAAAAGAGATTGTAGAAGGCAATGCTGTTGTTTTTTCTGCGGCTTCCGGGGATGAGACTGCGATGCCTTATGTCGAGAAACAGCACGGACTGTTTACTTATTTCTTGTTGAAAAAGATGCAGGAGACCAGAGGTGAGGTGAGCTATGGAGAATTGGCGGATTATATAAAATCAAATGTGAAAAGAGAGGCGTTTCTTACTAATGAAAAACCGCAGAATCCAGTTGTAGCGACCAGCGAAGACAACAAGGATACCTGGGAATCAATTAAACTGAGGTAGATTTTATAGGGATTCCGGTGCATTTGCCTTTTTCGGCAAGCACCGGAATTGTAAAGAAATTTCAGCCGTTCATAATCATATTATGGATTTTATGCTGGCCTGTTTGGCAACTTTTCGTAACTTTACCCCTTCAACAGCAAGGGACAGCGAGCAAAAATTGTGTGCTTCTGTCGCAAAGCAAATGGAAAGGTACTATGAGCAAGGCAGACAATTTTCTCTCTGAATGCAAAAAGAACTTAGGCAAATGGACCTGTTCTTTGCATACCACAGGCAGCAACCAGCCGGCATCAGTTTTTCGTGAAGTTAAAAAACAGGGTTATGAGTTTGAAAAATCGACCTCGGGATCTTGGGGAAGGAGGATGTATTGTCCTGTATGTAATCAAAAAACAACTCACTATAGACTGCTCAAATTGGAGCCGACGTTGACTAAACAGGTTCGGCTTGGAATTGATAAGCGAACTAGAGCACGCATTCTCAATTTATTTGACAACAGGGATGCATTCACTGGCGGCTCCATCTCGTCTGTAGCGGAAATCGACCATAAAGTGCCGTGGACAAGACTTGATGAAGATATCGATGCGACAGTACTTTCCAATGCAGAGATCCGCAGGCACTTCCAGCTCCTCACTCGAGAGCACAACCTATTAAAAGATCGTGCTTGCAGTCATTGTAAAATTTACAACGAGAGACCGCCTTTCCTTGAAATTCCTTATTGGTACAAGGGTGACAGCCATTATTGCGGCGATTGTGAAGGCTGTGGCTGGTATGATGGAGAGAAATGGCGTAAAAGTTTGAGCGAATTAGTCAATGGACATAAACAGAAGTAAGATTAACGTCATTTCTCGCGGCCTCTTCAATGTAATTGCTTGACCGTTATTTTTGCATTCTGGAAAATCGGGAAAGTGACAGAATGCTGATAGGGCAAAAGTACAAACACCAGAATTCCAATACTGCAATTCCAATCCATTCCGGGCTGCCAGTCTTGAATACACCAAGCATAGGCGTCAATAGGCAGGAGACGAAGAACACGCCGTGTATCATAAGCAGGCATTTCAACAGCTTGTCTTCTTTTGCCTGATATGTCGTTATCGTCAATCCTGCAAAGAATGTCGCCAATGACATAATGGCGTAGCCCAGCAAGTCGTAATTGAACATCAGACTGCATTGCTGAAAATCAAGCAGTATGGCTGCCTGGAATGCCAAGTCATTCTGACGGACGGTCGTCAGTTGAGCATAGTATACCAATAGAATGATAGTTGCGTATATCGTTGCGAATGCAACTGAAATATAGCCAGCGGATTTTGCTTCCTTTCCTGCAAAAAAGGCATATCCGCACATCATAGGGACAAAACTCAATGCGATAAACATCGAAGAAAAGTAACTGCCGAAATCAAAACGGAACAGCATAGATACTGCAAAACATATTACAGCAACAAGATTGACGGCAGAGGCGTATATTCCTATCTTTCTATTCATAAGTATTTCATCTTTTCTGAGTTACTCATTGGACTACAAAAGTCGCAAAAAAAAGAAAAATATGATCAAAAATTATTATAAACGGTAATTTGGAGTTGCGCTTTCAACTCTTTCTTGATAGATTTACAATTTGGACAATTGTTGTGTTTATGTAGATTGGATTTGCTTATGAAGACACCGCTGCAGCTGCTTAAATTCTATTATGGCTATGATTCTTTCAGGCCGATGCAAGAAGATATCGTCAACAGTGTTCTACAGCACAGGGATACCCTTGTGCTTATGCCTACGGGAGGCGGGAAGTCGATATGTTTTCAGATACCTGCCCTGATGATGGATGGTATGGCCGTTGTCGTGTCGCCTCTCATCTCTTTGATGAAAGACCAGGTGGAAGCGTTGCGTGCAAATGGAGTGCAGGCGGAGGCGTTGAACAGCAGCAACGGTGAGGCTGCCGACAGAAATATCCGTGAAAGATGTGCCGGAGGGGAAGTGAAGTTGCTGTATATCTCCCCGGAGCGTCTGATGACGGAGATTCCTTGGATGCGGCAGGCTTTGAAGATTTCGCTCTTTGCAATTGACGAGGCCCATTGCATCTCGCAATGGGGGCATGATTTCCGTCCTGAATATATCCAGCTCGGACAGTTGCATGAACATTTTCCCGATATTCCTATAATAGCTCTGACGGCTACTGCGGACAAGGTGACGAAGGCTGACATTGTCGAGCGTCTCTGTTTGCGTGACCCGATGGTGTTTATAAGCTCGTTTGACCGTCCTAATCTCAGCCTGGATGTGAAACGGGGTTATTCCTCCAATGACAAACTTCGTACAATAATGAATGTGATAGAGCGTCATTCCCATGAGAGCGGCATCGTCTATTGCCTTACCCGCAAGACTACGGAGAAGGTGGCGGAGAAACTGCGTATGAAAGGAGTCAGCACAGGTGTCTATCATGCCGGACTATCCATTGAGGAGCGTAACCGTGTGCAGGAGGACTTCATTTCCGACCGCATTGATGTCGTGGTGGCCACAATCGCTTTTGGAATGGGCATAGATAAAAGCAATGTGCGTTTTGTAATACATTACAATTTGCCGAAAAGCATAGAGAGTTTCTATCAGGAAATAGGCCGTGGAGGCCGTGACGGGCTTCCTGCGGAAACTCTTCTGTTCTACAATCTTCAGGACCTGATGACTCTTCGTAAATTTGCGGACGAAAGCGGTCAGCAGGAGGTCAACAATGAGAAACTCCTGAGAATGCAGGAATATGCCGAAGCCCAAGTCTGTCGCAGGAGGATACTGCTAAATTATTTTGGTGAACCGTCAGATTGCAGTTGCGGCAATTGCGATGTTTGCAACAGACCTCCAAGTCGTTTTGACGGCACTCTGCTGGTACAGAAGGCGTTGTCAGCGATCATGAGGACCAGGGAACAGGCCGGACTTACAATGGTGATCGGTATTCTGCGCGGTTCTATGTTCAGTGAACTTATACTGAAGGGCTATAATTCCCTGAAGACATTCGGGGCCGGAAGTGATATATCTTTCCGTGACTGGAAAGACTACCTGTTGCAGATGCTTCAGATGGGTTTCATCGAGATTGCCTACAACGAAGACGGTCATCTTAAAGTCACGGAATTGGGAAGGAAAGTCCTTTATGGGCAGAAAAGGGTAGAACTTGCCGTGATTGTACGTGAGGATTTACGTGTTAAAGGAAGCAAGGAACGTCGCAGGCAGGAAATGATTGCAGAGTCTCTTGCCTCGTCAGGTGGGGAAGTGGAGAATGTCGCTCTGTTTGAACGCCTTCGCGAACTTCGCCGACAGATAGCCGACGAAAACAAATGGCCAGCATATATAGTTATGTCCGACAAGTCCCTGCATACCATCGCGACAGTGCAGCCTACGACGATTGAGGCATTCGGCAACATCTACGGCATAGGAGAGCGCAAACGCGATGCCTACGGAGAGAGATTCATTGCTGTTGTCAAGGAGTTTGAGGACTCGGAAGGACATAATGAATTGCCCGTTGAAAATGAATTGCCGTATATGGAGAAGCAGAAGCAACTTTATGCGAATGCTTATGCCCCATTGACTGATGAGGATGATGCCCTTCTCATGAGACTTCATTCAGAAGGGAAAAGCGTAAAGGAATTGATGGAGGTATTCGGAAGAAATAGAGGTGCAATCACTTCGAGAATAAAGAAATTAAATGAAAAAACTATCTGATAATTTATAGAACAGATTAAAAACAATGGTTATGGATTATATGAAGGAACTGAACGTGGCAATCACGGTGTGCGATAAGGACGGAAATATACTTCAGATGAACGATAAGTCCCAAAAGACGAACAACGGGAATCTGGTAGGGAGGAATGTATATGACTGTCATCCGGAACCGGCCCGTACAAAGCTGGCCGAATTGATGGAGCAGCGGACCACGAATGCCTACACGATAGAAAAGGAAGGCGTGAAGAAATTGATCTACCAGACTCCCTGGTACGATAACGGAGCGTTTATGGGACTGGTTGAATTTTCTTTGGAAATCCCATCTGAAATGCCACATTACATCCGCAGACCCAAAGCGGAGAGAATGTAAAATAAAGTATGTCAAGTAAAGGAAAAGATATTAAATTTACAGACACACATTATTTATGAGTACCACATTCGATTAATGCAATTGAGCAACTGAAGGCAGGTGCTCCTCTTTCAGGTAAAGATGGCGTTTGGGCGCCCCTGCTGGAGAACCTATTGAACAGCTCCCTTGAAGGAGAGAGACAGCCATTGGGATACCGGCGAACGTGAGCTTTGCAATCGCCGCAATGGCCACATGAGCAAGAAAGTACAGACTTGTATTGGTGAGGTGACCATCAACACCCCTCGTGACCGCGACGGAACTTTTGACCCTCAGGTCGTCAAAAAGAGAGAAAAGATACTTGCAGACTCCTTGGCAGACAGGATTATAGGTCTTTATGCCATTGGTAAAAGCACTCGTGAGATCAGCGATATGCTCGAAGAACAGTTCGGTAACCGCATCTCCGCTGAGACTATCAGCAGCATAATAGACCGTGTTCTTCCTGAGATTCAAAGCTGGAAGAGCCGGCCTCTGGACCGCATATATCCTACTGTATGGCTGGATGCCGTTCATTACAAGGTTATGGACGAAAAGAACTTCTTGGTATGTACATATCAAAAAGCGAGGGGGCAAACTTCTGGCTTAGCGTTCTGACCGACCTGCAGTCTCGAGGCGTACAAGATATACTTATAGCGTGCGTGGATGGCTTGAAAGGCTTCCAGGATGCAATTGCAAGTGTCTTTCCCGAAACCACAGTACAGCTTTGCATTGTGCATCAGATTCGAAACGCCATTAAGTATGTGGCCAGCAAGAGTCAAAAAGAGTTTATGCGGGATCTGAAGCTCGTATATCAGGCTGTCAATAAGGATGTGGCAGAAAAGGCTCTTTGCGATCTTGACACCAAATGGGGTGAGGACTATCCGATTGTCATCAAGAGCTGGCGCGACAACTGGGGCCGTCTGACTGCCTATTTTCAGTATTCTCCTCATATTCGCAGGATAATCTACACGACAAATACCGTCGAATGTTATCACCGCCAACTTCGTAAAGTAACCAAGAACAAGGGAGTATTCACATCAGACACTGCCCTCGAAAAGCTTGTATATCTTGCCTTTACCAGGATACGGAAAAAGTGGACACAGCCGGTTCAGAACCGGTGGCAGACGGCCCGGTAGTTGGCGATACTCTTCCCTAACAGGTTCAAGATTCTTGCCTGACCGGCACTATTATTTGGAGTTCTTTGATGATATTGATAACTTAGCGAGGCTGTTTTGGAATACTGATGATTCCAAAATAGCACAGAAAAATTACTTGACACAGTTTAGTTTACACTACCAGTTCCCTACCTTGCGTTGCCATATTGGCTTTTGCCTACACTCGATGCAAATATACGAATATCTATTATAGGCTTGGTTGAAGTTTGTTTCTCAGACCAAGCCTATATAGAGCCATTCTAATTAAAATTTATCAGATGCGTCTTTGATAGCTTCTGCCGTTGCTTCTGCTTCACTTTTGGACGGTGAATAATCAGCATGTGCTGTTTGCACCTCCCCGGTTTCTGTGTCACGGACCGTAACTACAACAGAACCATAGTGCTCATATCCTTCATCTTTCGAGGATATAACATTTTCTACAATCTTACTCATATCTTAAATATTTGTTCCACTCTAACAGCTTTGTGGATTGCTTTCATTTGTAATAATGAGAATGTAAGTATTTTTCTGTGAACAGCGAAATTTTTGTGCTTTTATAATATATTGAATATACAAAAAACAATCACTATAACTCTCGGATATAAAAATACAAAATTATTTTGTGTGGCAGATGATTTCTGCAAGTTTTTTAATACAATGCAAGAACTTTAGCCGCCGTATTTCTGTCAGGCTCCTGCTACTATTACATCAGAGGATTGTAAAATTTCATAGACGACTTATGGATAAATTCCGATTTCAACCGAAAGAAGAATTATTATAACTGCCAGTCATCAAACAAAAATAAACCAGCATATCCGATGCAGCATATTAGACCAATTGATTACCAATAGTTTGAAACTTAAATGGTATAAAAGTCTGATTTTGCTCCTTTTTCTGCGCTGAACTTTTGCAAAGATAATGCGTTTTTCCGGTACAAGAAAACAATAAAAAGACTTTGATAAAAAAGGTGGTTTTTGGTGCAAATTTGCCAGTCGTGCTATGAGGTTTTCGGGAGATTTTGCATAGCATTTCATCTGGTGTTATGTTTGCTATCATTTCACAGGTTGTTTCTCCAAGATTCAATTAGATTGATTGCTGGCGAAAAGAAAAATATTCCTTTGTATGCTGGTGGATGAAACCTCATTCTTCAATTGGGTATCTGGTATTATCTGTATAATAGCGAATAGCCAAAGTAGGAGGATGGGTATTTCTTCTCCCTCTGTTTGACTTGACTTTGTTGCCCGTGTATATAAAACGGTCATTAAAGTCAAGTTGAGAGTAGAGACATATCTTTTTCTTTTGGTAGGCAAATTCATATTACATAAATGAATTGGTGGTATGGGGTCGTTTCAGCCGTATTCATCATATCTGAGTAAAGTTTTGCATCGGAATAAATGGTGTTTGAAGATCATTCATTATCTTTGCAGTAAATAATATATTGTTTGTTTAAGGTTGTAATTCGATATTAAGAATAATATGATAGCATTTAATATCTCTACTCCAAAGGACATTGCCCTGCAGATAGCTGCAAGGGTAAAGGCAAGAAGGTTGGAACTCGACTTAACTCAAGAGGGATTGGCTGCAAGAGCTGGGGTTAAGTTCTCCACTTACCGTAGATTTGAGCAGACAGGGGAAATTTCCTTGAAATGTTTGCTTCAAGTTGGATTTGCCTTGAATGCGCTTTCTGAATTTGATGCTCTCTTCGTGCAAAAGCAGTATCAGACTCTTGATGATGTGCTGAATGAACAAAATGTTACACGTAAAAGAGGTAAGAAAAATATTTGATGAAGTTGAAAGCAGAATAAACTTGCTTATTTTGCCGAAACGTAAAATATTTGAGAAACAAATGAATAGTATAAAACAAATAGAAGTCATATACGACAATCGTCTAGTCGGGCGTCTGGCTTTGACTAAAGAGGGATTATGCGCATTTGAGTATTCGGCTGAATGGCTCAATACGGGCTTCTCTATATCTCCTTTTGAATTGCCATTGCGCAGTGGAGTCTTTATTGCAAAATCTCGTCCGTTTGAAGGTGGTTTTGGTGTCTTTGATGATTGTCTGCCAGATGGCTGGGGCTTGATGATTTTAGATAGGTATTTGCAGCAGAATGGAATCAATCCTCGTACATTGTCACTGCTTGACCGTCTAGCATTGGTCGGCTCAACAGGACGCGGAGCGTTGGAATTTTATCCGGATAAAAGTGTGCTGTCCAAGCAGGAATATGCGGATTTTGAGAAACTGGCTTTGGAGGCGGAGCAGATTCTTGATAGTGAAGATTACACTGGTGAGGGTATCGAGGAGTTTCAATATCGAGGTGGTTCTCCCGGTGGTGCTCGACCGAAAATTTTCACTCGTTTTGAAGATAAAGAATGGTTGGTAAAGTTTCGTGCGAAGAGAGATTCAAAACGTATCGGTATAGACGAATATAATTATTCACTCTTAGCAAAGAAATGCGGAATTGAAATGCCGGAGACACGGCTATTCGAGGATAAGTACTTCGGAGTAGAGCGTTTTGATCGCACGGCAAGCGGCAAATTGCATGTTGTAAGTATAGCCGGACTAATCGGGGCTGACTATCGTTTGCCAAGCATAGACTATACTCATATCTTTCAGGTGTGTGCGGCTTTGACGCATAGTGTGGCGGAAATGTGGAAAGTGTATCGTCTTATGGTATTCAACTACTTGATTGATAACAAAGATGACCACGCAAAGAATTTTGCTTTTATCTATCGTGATGGCGATTGGCATTTTGCTCCTGCATACGACCTTTTGCCAAGTGATGGTATAAATGGATTCCATACTACTTCAATTAACGATAGTATTGAACCAACAAAGGAGGATTTATTTGCAGTTGCTGTAAAAGTTGGATTGAATGAGAAAGAAGTGATTGAAGTCTTTGAAAAAATGGAGAAATATATAGGAGTGTATTTTGTTTGATTGTAGGTATTAAAATGAGGCCGATATTATTCGAAATTTGGCAATATAAATATGAGAAATTGTTATAAATACAGAGGTGGCATAGGAGTCTTTGATAAAGATGGGAAATCAATATTTGATAGAGATGTAAACACTCTTGCAAATAATCAAATCTATCTTCCGACAAAAAGTGAATTAAATGATCCAACAGAAGGCTTTTGTAATGACTATAAAATAATTTCATTGATTGAAGCGTTTAAGCAGTTTTCTGGAGATGTTAAAAAGCAGTATCAAGAATTGCTCGAAAAATTTGCCCAAATAGGGATTTATTCCCTAAGTAACAATGTGACCAATGAATTATTATGGGCTTATTATGGTGGTGGGCATACAGGATTCGCCATAGAATATGACATTGATATACTCAAAGAGTCTCTAAATTACAATGAGAATTTTCAAGCTATTTTTGATTTTGATGTTGATTATTCTCGAAATGTTCCTATCGCGGATTTAACTATACTTCATAGTAAAGACATTATTCAGACTTTAAAGACTTTTTTGGGGACAAAATCGCTTTCGTGGAAGCATGAGGAAGAGCATCGTTTAATTGTTGAAGGAAAAGGTTTGTTTGATATTGATTATAGGGCAATTACTGGGATTTATTTTGGATATAGAATGCAAAAAGAACAGATTGACCAGATAATGGATACTATGAAAGGTAGAGGGCTGTCATATTATAAAATGGAATTGATTGACAAAACATACAAATTTGCTCCATTAAAAATTGAAGATAAATATTCGAATACGGCCAAATATGTTGCAAATTGCATTGATTATGACGTGGATGAATTACTTCGGAATAGCTGTGTTGGTGAAGAAAAAATCTTATTGTATAGAGATAAGTTTATAGAGGCTTTGGAAAGTATTAAAAATGAGCCTTATATAAAAGATTTTTATATTGCGACAATGGCTTCAGATTCAAAAGAACCATTGTTAAAAATATTTGCAAATACCGCTAAAGGAATACCGCCGGTTAGAGAATTTAATTTTAGACTCAACGATAAGGGAGAACTTTATAGGATAAAATAAAAATATTTTGGTTGGAAAAGCGTCTTCTAGTCTTGCGATTTTTTGCCTGCAATACATCATTAAATATACTAAAGCAGTATCTTTGCATATTATATGATTAGTTGATTATGACAAAAAATACAATGGGAACCAAACTGCCTCGAAAATTGGTGTAGAAGATGTCGATTGTAGGAGAACAGATTAAATTGGCTCGCCTACGAAGGAATCTGAGTGTGGCTCAAGTGGCGGAACGTGACACTTGCTCTCCATTGACCGTGTCTAGAATAGAGAAAGGTGTACCGACAGTAGCAATCGGAATCTACTTGCGAGTGCTGTATGCCTTGCAGCTTGACGATGATATTCTGTGGCTGGCTAAAGAAGACAAACTGGGAAAAACTTTGCAGGATTTGAGTTTGAAGACAAGGAAACGAGCTTCGAAAAAGGTATAGAGTGCATGTTCTCCTATACATAAGTTGAAATTTGTTCTGTTGGGATAAAAATATGGTTTTAAATTTTGTGTTATGCTGCAAAAACATTATGTTTGTATTGCATAATAAATAAGGCATATGAAATTCGTTGATAGAATAGATGAAGCTGAACGATTAAAGGATGCTCTTACAAGAGAGAAGTTTTCGTTAGTCGTGATGTACGGCCGCAGACGGCTGGGTAAGTCAACACTTATCAAAAGGGTGTTGTCGGACAGTGATGTATATTTCCTTGCCGACCGTTCCGAAGGGCAACACCAAAGGACTTTGCTTGCAAAGGTAGTAGCGCAAGTATTTCCTGATTTTGATAAGTTGTCTTATCCGGATTGGGAGTCTATGTTTCGTGCGGTCAATTATCGAACAGACAATCGTTTTACTCTATGCTTGGACGAATTTCCGTATCTTGTGGAGCAATCTCCTGAACTGCCGTCTGTATTGCAGAAACTTGTTGATGAGAAACAGTTGAAGTATAATCTGGTGCTTTGTGGTTCGTCACAAAATATGATGTATGGGTTGTTTCTTGATTCTACTGCGCCTCTTTATGGTCGTGCTGATGAGATAATGAGACTTACCCCTATACGTTTACCCTATATTCAGGAGGCATTGAACCTTAATGCGATGAACGCTATTGAAGAGTATGCTGTATGGGGCGGTGTGCCGCGCTATTGGGAACTGAGGGAAAACAGAATTTCGCTTGATGATGCTATGTGGCATAATATCCTTTCTGTGAATGGAACACTTTACGAAGAACCAGTAAAACTTTTTCAGGACGATGTAAAGGATATTGTCAAGACTTCGACAATAATGTCTTATATTGGCACTGGTGCAAACCGTCTTTCTGAGATTGCTGCACGATGCAATGAGCCTGCAACCAATCTGTCGCGTCCATTGAAGAAACTTGTTGATCTCGGTTTTTTGGAAAAAGATGTTCCGTTCGGGATTGATGAGAAGAATGCGAAAAAGAGCCTCTACAAGATTGCCGATCCGTTTATGGCATTCTATTATCAGTTTGTTGTCCCTAATCGTTCGTTCATAGAACTTGATCGACGTTTACCCATAGATCAGGCTTTGAACGCCCATTTTTCAGAGTATGTAAGTATGCAATGGGAGAAATTGTGTAGGGATGCCGTAACAGGAAATCTTGTCAATGGAGTAGTTTATGGCAAGGCAAAACGGTGGTGGGGTTCTGTTCTCAATGAGGATAAGAAGCCGGAACAAGTCGAATTTGATGTAATGGCTGAATCGCTTGATAAAAAGTATCTGCTGGTCGGAGAATGCAAATGGACAACCCAAGAGAATGGCAAACTGTTAACAACTGAACTTCTCCGCAAGGCTAATCTGCTGCCGTTTGCCAAGAAGTACACCATAGTTCCGATGCTGTTCCTTAAGAACGCTCCGAAAGGTGATTCCGAGAATGTGATGTTGCCGGAAGATGTTGTTGAGTTAATGAAATAGAATTATATTAATGTTATGAAAATTAGAATTCCAGAAAATGAAGAGTTGTTTGGAACAGAAGCCTCATCTTTTGAGGCTTTTCATTATATGCAGTTGTGGTTAAAAGTTTTGACACGAGATTTTCCACGCAGATTTCGTTTCGGAGTTGTTGATGACATCCAAAGTATGGAAGCAAGTTTTATATATAGTATTATCAAGAATTTTAGTTCTGTATATATATTGGCAACTCAGAATAATGATTATGCAGCTATTGCAACTTTAATTCGGGCAATTGCTGACCGCATTGTTATTCTAAAATTAATTTATGCAAATAAAGATACAATGGAGCGGGAGTATAGATATTATTTGTATATTCTTGATGGGATGAAGAAAAGATCAGATTTGTTAATCGATAAAATTGGGTATGATGGAAAAATTTCTGATAATGAATATTCCACACTTGTCAAACAGATGCAAGAAGCCAAATGTAATACAGAACAAGTTATATCATTTTGCACACAACGACTTAATCAACATGAATATGCCAAAACTAATCCCCAATTTCACCAATTAGTATTGAAAAATACTAATTGGCAGTATAAAGAGTTCGGTAAGTTTGGAAAAAATGGCAATGTCGCTAAATATAAATGGGAAGATTTATATTCGTTAATCGATAAAAGGAAAACCGTGACTTCTATGTACTCTACTTATTTTTCTCAGTTTGTACATGGTTTGTCGGTAGGAATTTTACTGGGAAATGATCACTTTGAAAATTTTGATGCACTAATGAGTGTAGGGATATGTTTACAAGGTATTGTTTTGGATGAATTGAAAAAACGGTTCAATCAAGATTCCGCACTACTAAATAATGTTACTTTTGAGGATCTTGCATTTATTTCATCACAATTAAGTGAAGAAATTTTGATAAAAATTAATGCGTCCAACACTAAAGTATAGGATGTAATTCCTTTTATGGACTATATGGGAAAATTGCTAAATTTCTACTATTTTGATTTAATCAATCAATGATATGAATTTTATCAGTCTCAATTATTTGTGCTATCTTTGTTTGTGATGAACTTAATTGAGGATATTAAATCCTTAATTAAGTGTATTATTCAAAATAAATTAAGGCAAGGATATGTCAACACAAAGCGAAGCGGCATTGGAAGCCGGACTGATAGCCACTCTTAAGCAAATGAACTATGAGTATGTCCAAATTGCAGAAGAGGATAATTTGTATGCTAATTTCAAACGACAGTTGGAAATCCACAACCGCAAACGATTGGAGGAACACGGACGTACTGAGTTTACAACAGAGGAGTTTGAGAAAATTCTCATCTACCTTGAAGGAGGCACCCGTTTTGAAAAGGCTAAGAAACTTCGTGACTTATATCCTCTTGATACGGTAAATGGACAGCGCATTTGGGTAGAGTTCCTTAATCGTACCCAATGGTGTCAGAATGAGTTTCAGGTATCGAATCAGATTACGGTTGAGGGACGAAAGAAGTGTCGCTATGATGTAACGATTCTTATTAATGGCTTGCCTTTGGTACAGATTGAATTGAAACGTAGAGGAGTGGAACTGAAACAGGCATACAACCAAATACAGCGTTACCATAAAACTTCGTTTCATAGATTGTTTGACTATATCCAACTGTTTGTTATCTCCAATGGCGTAAACACTCGTTATTTTGCCAATAATCCCAATAGTGGTTACAAGTTTACATTCAATTGGACTGATGCTCAAAATCATCCATTCAATGAATTGGATATGTTTGCAGCATTCTTTCTGGAAAAATGCACGCTCGGCAAGATCATCGGAAAATATATAGTGCTGCATGAGGGAGACAAATGCCTGATGGTGCTTCGTCCTTACCAGTTCTATGCAGTGGAGAAGATTTTGGATAGAGTACAAAACTCCAACGATAACGGCTATATCTGGCATACGACAGGAGCAGGAAAGACTTTGACTTCATTCAAGGCTGCGCAACTTGTATCAGAATTGGATGATGTGGATAAGGTGATGTTTGTTGTTGACCGTCATGACCTCGATACTCAGACACAATCAGAATATGAGGCTTTTGAGCCGGGTGCGGTGGATAGTACCGATAACACGGATGAACTTGTAAAACGCCTGCAAAGTAATTCCAAGATTATCATTACTACCATTCAGAAACTTAATGCCGCAGTAAGCAAGACAGGGTACAGCAGCAAGATTGAGGCTATTCGTCATTCCCGTATCGTGATGATATTCGATGAGTGCCATCGCAGCCATTTCGGGGATAGCCATAAGAAGATTATGAAATTCTTTGACAATGCTCAGATATTCGGCTTTACAGGAACCCCTATTTTTACCGAGAATGCTGTGGATGGTCATACGACTAAAGAAATATTCGGAAATTGTCTTCATAAATATCTCATCAAAGATGCGATTGCAGATGAGAATGTGCTTGGTTTTCTGGTTGAGTATTATCATAGCAACGAGGTTGTTGATAATGACAATCAAAGCCGTATGGAAGAAATTGCCAAATTCATTCTCAACAACTTCAACAAGTCCACATTCGACGGAGAATTTGATGCGTTGTTTGCTGTGCAGTCCGTACCGATGCTTATCCGTTATTACAAGATATTCAAGTCGTTGAAGCCGAATATTCGTATTGGTGCTGTGTTTACATACGGAGCAAACAACAGTCAGGATGATGAACAGACAGGAATGGGGACAGGGCAGTATGTTAGTAATAGCGTTGGCGAAGCGGATGAACTGCAGGCTATTATGGACGATTATAATGAAATGTTTGGTACAGCATTTACTACCGAAAATTTCCGTGCCTATTACGATGACATCAACCTGCGTATGAAAAAGAAGCGTGCTGATATGAAGTCGCTTGATCTTTGCCTTGTTGTCGGAATGTTCCTTACCGGTTTTGACAGCAAGAAACTCAATACGCTCTATGTAGATAAGAATATGGAATATCACGGTTTGTTGCAGGCATTTAGCCGGACGAACCGTGTGCTGAATGAGAAGAAACGCTTCGGAAAGATTGTCTGTTTCCGTGATTTGAAGAGCAATGTTGATGCTGCTATAAAATTATTCAGTAACTCGGATAATCCGGAAGAAATAGTGCGTCCTCCGTTCGAGGATGTAAAACAGGAATATCAAAAGTTGGCGATAGATTTCTTGCAAAAGTATCCGACCCCTGGTAGTATAGACTTTCTGCAAAACGAAAATGACAAGAAGAATTTTGTGCTTGCATTCCGTGATATTATCCGTAAACATGCAGAAATACAGATATACGAAGATTACAGTGAGGATGCGGATGACCTTGGAATGACCGAACAACAGTTCAATGACTATAAGAGTAAATATCTTGATATTACAGTTGGGTTTATCGATCCACCTGTAACACCGTCTGTTGTTGCGGAAGATCCTGTGCCATACGGAGATAGTCAAGGTTTGGAAGATATTGATTTCTGTCTTGAATTATTGCACAGCGACATCATCAATGTGGCTTATATTCTTGAACTCATTGCGGAACTTGACCCGTATAGCGATGATTACTCAGTAAAACGTCAGCATATTCTTGATACTATGATTAAGGATGCCGGAATGCGAGGCAAAGCTAAACTCATTGACGGCTTTATCCAAAAGAATGTGGATGAAGACAAAGAAAACTTCATAAACGGACGAAATAAGGCTGATGGAACAAATGAATTAGAGGAACGTCTGAACCAATATATTGTGTCGGAACGCAATAAGGCTGTGAATGCCTTAGCTGATGATGAGCAAATTCCTGCAGATGTGCTTAATCTCTACATAAAAGAGTATGACTATTTACAAAAAGAACAGCCGGAAATTATCCCAAAGGCTTTGAAAGGGAAACATCTCGGACTAATCAAAACCAGAAAGGCCTTGACGAGAATAATGGAGAGATTACGCAATATCATAAGAACTTTTAATTGGGAGTAAAATCATATATGGCAAAGATAAATGAACCTGGATATGTGTACATTTTGACAAATCCAAGTTTTCGAGAGGATTGGGTCAAAATCGGCAAAAGTTCTCGTCCTGTAGATATTCGCTCAAAAGAATTGGATAATACAGCGGTTCCCTTACCTTTTGAGATTTATGCTACTATCCAGACCGTAAAATATAATGATGTTGAAAAACACGTACATAAAACGATTGATCGATTGACAGATTTGCGTATTCGTCAGAATCGGGAGTTCTTCAATGTACCACCGCAAATAGCTTTGGATATATTCAATGATATAGCAAAGATGATTGATGATGCGGTTGTTACGGTCTATGTAGATAATAAACCGGTTTGCCATAACAAAAAAGAGTCTTTGCCTGTCGTGCAGAAACGGACCGTAAAGCGAGGGCGTTTCAAATTCAGTATGATAGGCATTAAAATAGGGGAGTGCGTTACCTTTATCCCTACGAATACTGAGGTCAAGGTGGCAAGTGATGACTCTGTCGAATACGAAGGCCGTATTTATAAATTGTCCCCTTTTGTCGGTACGTTTATGCCAGAAGAAAAACGGAATACATCGGGTGCATATCAAGGGGCTAAATATTTTTCATATAAAGGGAAAGCGTTGGACGACCTGAGAAGTATAATTGAGAGCAATATATCATTGCAGGAAAGTAATGTAATACAGAATATATAGAGCAATAAAGATATGAGCGAAGAACTGCAACAGAAACTCCGTGACCAGCTTTGGGAGGTCGCAAACCGTTTGCGTGGCAATATGTCGGCAAGCGACTTTATGTATTTTACATTGGGGTTCATTTTTTATAAATACTTATCAGAGAAAATAGAAAAGTACGCCAATAATGCGTTGGTGGATGATGAAATAACCTTTAAGGAATTATGGGAAATGGAAGATGCCGATGCGGTGGAACTGCAAGAAGAAGCCAAGAACCAATGTTTGGAGAATATAGGCTACTTCATTGAACCGAAATTCTTGTTTTCGTCAGTAATCGAAGCAATCAAACGTAAAGAAAATATCTTACCTATGCTTGAACGCTCATTGAAGCGTATTGAAGACAGTACTTTAGGACAGGACAGCGAAGAAGATTTTGGTGGATTGTTTTCGGATATAGACTTGGCATCGCCTAAATTGGGTAAAACAGCGGACGACAAAAATACGCTCGTCAGCAATGTACTTCTTGCATTGGACGATATAGATTTTGGTGTAGAAGCATCACAGGAGATTGACATCTTGGGTGATGCTTATGAATATATGATTTCGCAGTTTGCTGCAGGAGCAGGAAAGAAAGCGGGGGAGTTCTATACTCCGCAGGAAGTCAGCCGTATTTTGGCGGAGATTGTATCTATTGGACATCAGCGTTTGCGTAATGTCTATGATCCGACTTGCGGCAGTGGTTCTTTACTGCTTCGTGCTGCAAGTATAGGAAATGCAGTTGATATTTATGGACAGGAAAAGAATCCGACAACTTACAACCTTGCCCGAATGAATATGCTGCTTCACGGCATCAGATTCAACAACTTTAAGATTGAAAATGGTGATACGCTTGAATGGGATGCCTTTGGAGATACCCAGTTTGACGCTGTGGTCGCAAATCCTCCGTTCTCTGCCGAATGGAGTGCTGCCGATAAGTTCAATAACGATGACCGTTTCAGCAAGGCAGGACGGCTTGCCCCACGTAAGACAGCCGACTATGCCTTTATCCTGCATATGATTTACCACTTGAACGAAGGCGGTACAATGGCTTGTGTCGCTCCGCATGGTGTTCTGTTCCGAGGAAATGCAGAAGGTGTAATACGCCGCTTCCTGATAGAAAAGAAAAACTATGTGGACGCCATTATAGGCTTGCCTGCCAACATCTTCTACGGCACAAGCATCCCGACATGTATTCTTGTTTTCAAAAAATGCCGTAAAGAAGATGACAATATCCTATTCATTGATGCAAGCAAGGAGTTTGAAAAGGTCAAGACACAGAACAAGCTCCGTGAGCAGCATATTCAAAAGATTGTCGAAACCTATCGTGACCGCAAGGAAATAGAAAAGTACAGTCATCTTGCCTCGCTGCAGGAGGTTGAGGATAATGACTACAACCTGAATATTCCACGTTACGTTGATACCTTTGAAGAGGAAGAGCCTATTGACATCAAAGCTGTTATGGCTGAAATCAAGGAACTGGAAGCCAAACGCGCCGAGCTCGACAAGGAGATTGAAGTGTACCTGAAAGAATTGGGTATTGTGGAATAAGGAGACGCATAATGGCTAAAAAAAAGAAAGAAATAACGATATCCTCATCTGCTGCTGAATATCTCAGTTATGTGGCAGCTATTGGAGAAAACGCTGATAATATAGAAATCAGGTATTCTGATGAAAATATTTGGCTTACTCAAAGGCTTATGGCTGAGTTATATGGGGTTTCTGTTCCTGCTATAAGTCAGCATATCAAGAAGATATTTGATGATAATGAACTTGAAGAGGTGGCAGTTATTAAGAATTACTTAATAACTGCTGCTGATGGGAAATCCTATAACACCAAACATTATAATCTCCAAATGATTATTGCGGTAGGATTTAAAGTTAACAATGAGCGTGCAGTTCAATTTCGTAAATGGGCCAATGCAATCGTGAAGGACTACACTATTCAAGGCTGGGTAATGGATGATGAAAGGCTGAAAAATGGTGGTTCAAAGTTGACAAAAGATTATTTTGAGAAGCAATTGGAACGCATTCGGGAGATTCGTCTTTCGGAGCGTCGCTTTTATCAGAAAATTACAGATATTTATGCTACATCCATTGACTATGACCCGACAGCAACAGCTACAAAACGTTTTTTCGCTACTGTGCAGAATAAAATGCATTTCAGTGTTCATGGTCATACTGCTGCGGAGTTGATTTATGAAAGGGCGGATGCCGAGAAAACGAATATGGGGCTGACGACTTGGGAAGGTGCTCCAAATAGCAAAATCCATAAATATGATGTGATTGTAGCCAAGAATTATTTGTCAGAAGATGAACTTCAGTCATTGGGTAGATTGGTTTCTGCATATTTGGATCTTGCTGAATTGCAGGCACGTAGGCATATTCCTATGACGATGGAGGATTGGGAGACAAGGTTAGACGGTTTTTTGCGGATAATGGATGAAAATGTTTTGTCTGATGCCGGGAGCATTTCAGCTGAAATAGCAAAGGCTCACGCTGAAAGTGAATGGGAGAGATACAGGATAGTTCAGGATCGCTTGTACCGTAGTGATTTTGATAAATTTCTTCTTCTGGAAAATTTGGATAAAACTGATAAAGATTAGGCTGGACATATGAGTACGAATAACGAAAATATAAATCAGGAAACTAAAAACCTCAATGTTCCCCCTTTGAGATTTCCAGAGTTCAGTGGGGAGTGGGAGGATTGTTCAATTCAAGATTATGGAGA